>JACDGQ010000138.1 GCA_013821615.1 Planctomycetota bacterium | reverse complement strand
CCGCCGCCATGATCGCGCTCGCCGCCGCGCTGTGCGCGCGCGTGCCGGGCAGCCGCCTGCGTCTGAACCGCAACCGCAGTACCATGCTCAGCCTGCGCGGCCACACGGGCGGGACCGTGGTCAGCCTGCACGTCGGCATGCTCGACCATCCCGCCGCGCTCGCCGAGCTGCCGGAGTGGGTCGCCCGCAATGGCCGCGCCCGCTGCCCGGGGTTGACGGCGGCGATGCAGGTGGTGTGGGCGGGCCAGCGCCTGACCGACCCGGTGGTGGCCGCCCTGCAACCCTTCGCGCTCGAGCCGCTCGACGGCCCGCTCGATCTGGCCGGGCTCTTCGACCACGTCCACGGGAACTGGTTCGCGCACCTGCCGCGACCGCGTATCGCCTGGGCGCGCGCCAGCGCCCGGCGCGCGCTCTCGCACATCCGCTTCGGCAGCTACCGGCGTCGCCCGCAGCCGCTGATCCTGATCAACCCGCGCCTCGACCAGCCGTGGGTCAGCCGGGTCTTCGTCGAGCACGTCCTCCATCATGAACTGTGCCACCACGCCCAGCACTGCGCGCCGCTGCGCGGTGAGCCGCCGCACAGTGCGCGCTTCCGCGGGTGGGAACGCGGTTTCCCGCGCCTGGACGAGGCCCTGGCGTGGGAACGCGCGAACCTGACGAGGATGCTCGCGAAGCCGGGGTGAGGGGGACTCACCCTCCCGTGAAGGCGTGCCCAACAATCGCGTCCCTGCGCTGGACTTGATGAGGCGATGACTTATCCCGACGCGCATGGACGCCACCACCCGATCGAGGTGCCCCATGCCGCTGCCCGTGATCCTGCTCGTCGAAGACCGCCTCGACGACCGCACCATGTTCGCCGACGCCCTGGCGGCGAGCCGGCTGCAGGCCTCGCTGGTCACCGCCGCCTCCGCGACCGAGGCGGTGCACTACCTCTCGAACCAGCGCGACCCCGCGGTGCCCGGGGCGCGCCTGCCCAGCCTGATCGTGCTCGATCTCGGGCTCCCCGGCATCTCGGGCGCGTCCTTCCTGCGCATCATCCGTGCCGCGTACTCGCCACGCGACATCCCGATCGCGGTGCTCACCGGCTCGCAGCGCAACGAGGACCAGGCGACGTGCGAAAGCTGGGGCATCAGCGACTTCCTGGTCAAACCCACTGACCGGGCCGACCTGGTGCGCTGGATCCGCTCGCTGTGGCGCTTCCTGCCGGCGAGCGCGGCGGAGGCGGAAGGGGCGCGCTGACGCAGCGCGCGGCGCGCAGGGCCATTCCCAACGCGCACTTCGCCCGGACCCTTCCTGGGACCGCGCGCGCTGGCGCGCATCCCTTGCACTCACACCGATGCTTGCCGCCCGGGATAAACGCACACTCTAGTACCATGCGCCTCTTCTGCCTGCTCGCGCCCATGCTGTTCACCGCCGCCTGTACCCGCGACAGCGCCGCACGCCGTGATGATGGTCTGCTCAGCACGCCACTGTCCGGCTACTTGGTCCGCGATGGCGATACCCGGGTCTCGATCTCGCGGCGCTTCGGCGTGACCGAGAGCGACTACCAGGAATGCATGCACCTTCTCGATACAGAGGACGTCCGTCCCGGGCATTTCATCTGGGTCCCTGACCGCTCAGACAAGGGCGATGCCATCATCGGCGACCGCGACGACATCGTGCCGGGATCCCACATCAAAGTCCCGACCAGGCTCTACTGGTACAGTCTCAAGCCGGGGGACACCATCGTCACCATGGCGCAGCGCAGCGGGCTGGATCCGGCGTGGATCCGGCAGGCGAATGCGATTCCGGCCGGGCAGGAGGTCAAGGCGCCGCGGGTGATCGTGTTGGGGTACGTGGGGGTGGCGCGGTAGAAGAGAGGTTTTTGCGGCAAGACCGGTTGCACGCATCCTGCAGGCAGTGCGTCAGCACACCAGGTCCAGCGGAATGATGCCGGCAATCACGCCGACGACGCAAGCGAGAATCACGCCCACCACGATCCCCAGGCACGCCATCACAAAGAGCACGATCGGATGCGATTTCCGAGGTGCGGGCTGGGCTTCCAGCTGGTCAACGCTGTCGGTCTCCGGCGGCCGCCCAATCACACTGTTTTCGCCGGCATTCATTGCGATATTCCTACGGAAGTCGTGCGCGCGGCGATGCGCGCGCGGATCGCCTCAACCAGGTCCGCTACTGGATGCCCGGCAGAAACCGCCATCGCGGCGATCTCCTTATCGCTGGGGCCACCGGTCTCGGAGGCGAGGACCAAGGCATACGTGCGTACGGCGCGATTTCCCGACCGGCAGTAGAGGAGTGCCGGCTTCATCTCTGCATCCTGGAGGGCGGCGGCTAGTCGCGTCACCGACTCGGGATTTATTTCACCGTGCGGGATGGGAATGTAATGGAACTTGATGCCTGCGATGGCGGCCGCCTGCTGCATGACCGCTGAGGGGGTCTGCGCGGGATCCTCGCCATCCGGGCGTAAGTCGATGATGGTGTGGATCCGTCTGCGCGATAACTGGCCCAGGTCGCCGGCCGCGATCTGTGCCGAAACAAACACAGCTTTTCCGACCCGTGTCATCGGGATCGCGAAGTGCCGTTGGATGACAAATCCCACTAACGCGACAAGGAATGCGGCCAGCAGGGAGACGCTAAAAACAGCAGTCTTGGACATGGCTTCAGCCCATGTTTCGATCACCTGTCTGGAAGTCCATGACCAAGCGGCGAAAGCAGCTGGAGTGCGAGATTAATTGGGATCACGGCGCATCAGTCGCGAAAGATCAGCGGCAGCGGCGGGGCCGTCTTAGCGCGAAGCGAATGCACCCGGTGCCCGTGAGGCCAAGTTGTCGCAGGCGGCTCGCTCAGGCACATTCGGGAGCCGTCACCGTCTGGTGCACCGTGGCCGGACACAACACACCCAACCGCAGATGGGCATGCCATGACGGCCAGAGTCGGAGGTATCTCTGGCGCGGGCACTCGTCACATACTCCACAAAATACGCAAAGGTCGACATGGATTAGACCTAGGTCCATTTGTATTTTACATAATATATATTATCAGACATTATATGACCCAGGCTTTGACCGGGCGCACGAGATGGCGAATGGGCCGCCATGGAAGGCTGAGGCGTGCGCGGCGAGGCGCGTTCTCCACCTCAGCAAGTCACCTCGCGCCGCCATGTGTGGCGAGGAACCTCATTCCATCGAATCAAGGATCGGCCACCAACGAAATCACCACATCCCGGGTGCGGTGCGCGTGGTCATCGGTGAGATCCGGGCCTGTCGACCAGATGGCCTTGGCATTGCGATCGTAGCGGAGGCTCTGTCCATCGAATGGATCCGTGGGCATGGCGTCGAGCAGGCCCGGGATGCGAATTTCGTCGTCGGGGTCAGGCCAGGTGCCGTTCGTGCGCAGGCGGATCAGGGCGATGGCGAAGGCGAGCCGGGTCAGGCGACGGGAGGCTTCGAACCCGTAGGCAAGGATCAGCCCCCTGCGCAGTTCCTGATCGGCCCAATTCGCGTTCAGGATCATGCCGATGGGATTGGCGTCTCCTTCAACCAGGCGTTTGGTGTCGGCGATGAGGCGTTCGTGGTCCGCGGGGGTCTCGTGGCGACCGGCCCCCGGGTTGTCGAAGAGCCTGATCGCCAAGCCCGCGTGCTGCTGCCAGTTGGGTACGTCCGATTGCGAGAAGAAGGCTTCGACCTCGGCCCAGGTCGCCGGATCCGGTTGGGCGGCCAGCGCCTTGGCCAGTTCGACGCGCTCGCGGATGGTCGCGGCGCGGTCGAGGACCTGCGCATGATCGGCGAGCAGCATGATCTCGGGGCGGTCGCGCTTGGCCGCCGCAGTCTCGCGGACGAAGCGCTGGGGATCAGTGCGTGCGACGAAGCGGCCAGCGACGGCGAGTCGATCAAAGGCGCACCTGTCGGCGAGCGTGGCGACCATGGCATCGCCGTCCTCGGGCAGGTCGGCGACGGTGCGCAGCGCCGCGGTGGATGCGGTCAGGCGCTGGACCATCCGGCCCATCGCGACGGTGCGGTCGGGGCCGAGCGCCTGCCATGCGGCCGCGATGAGCTGCGCGTCAGGCCGCGTGGTCGCCAGATGGCTCATCAGGACGCAGGCGGCGATACCCAGATTCGCCGCCTGGAGGTCATCGAAGCCGGTGCGCGCGGAAGAGGCGAGGCGTTCGGAGAGCGTCAGCAGCACCCCGGCGTCGTACCAGGCGGCGGCGTCCTCGTGGCGAAGGATATGGTAGTCCGCGCTGATGAGCAGAAGCCCGGCAGCGCTATCGCCCACGTGCAGGCGCGGATCGTCCACCCCCCTGTCGTCGCTCGGACGGTTGAATCCCGGCTTGGCGACAGCGGCGCGGATCTGGGCGAGGCGCCCGTCATGTTCGTTCAGCCAGGCACCTACGACCTGCGCCTGGTCGTCGCTCGTCCGTCCGGCATGGCGGGAGAAGGCCATCAGGGTCTGCGCGCGCGGGTCGTCGGCCGACAGCCAGGGGAACGCGCCGCCCACCATCTCAAGCAGCGGCCAGCCGTCCTGGTTGGCGGGAATCACCGGGGGAGGCGAATCCCAGCCGGCGGGAATCAGGGACTGCAACTGGGTCAGGATCGCTGGATCGGGATGGTCCGCTTCTTGAGCGTGTGCGCTTGCGACCCAGACGAACAGGAGCAGGAGTCGGCGCATGATCGTAACAGTGTAAGCGCTAGATGGCATGACGCCATGGCTGCGTGATCGTTCCAGTTGGCTCGCCGTGCGCGATTCGCGATTGCGGTGCGTGGTCAAAAGACCAGGAGCAGTTGATGCTTTGGGGCTACAGACGAGCGACGGCATCGGCAGTCGTGACGATGCCGATTCCACGCGACCAGGAAGGCACGGTGACGGTGATCATCTGCACCGCCGCGTCGTCGCAGGCGCGCGCTCCGGCGGCTCAGAAGGCGGCATGCGTGACGAAGTCCGCCAGTTCCTTGTCGGCGAGCGCGTTCTGAGCCTCCATATCGCCACTCAGTCTGGAAAACGCCTGCACCTTGCGCTGCTGCGCCGCGTTCAGCTCTGGCATGTCGCCGCTCAGCTGGCGCCAGGCCAGCACCGCGTGGTAGACGGCGGTCAGGCTGGCGTCGTCCATGCACGTGCGGACGTCGGGCAGGGCGGTGGGGTCGCCGGAGTTGCCGAGCGCGAATACCGCTTCGGTCTTGATCCATGGGTTCGCATTGCGCACGCACGAGCGCAGGAAGGCGAGCGCCGCGTCGTGGTCGGCGCCGGTCCAGATCCCCTGATGCAGCTTCTTGTCCATGATCAGCACCAAATTGAATTTGGTGATCTCGTCGTCGGTGGCGCGATACGCATCCTGGTACTCGCGAGCGGGTTGGTTGCCGGCGATGAGCTGGCTGACCGCGGGGGGCAGGGCGTCGAGGGTATAGTAGAGCTTCTCCTGGCGCTGGCCCTTGCTGAGGATCGCCAGCAGGCCCTCGGCGCACGTGGCGGCCGGGAGGGTCAGCAGCATGAGCAGGGCGAGGCAGGTGGAGCGGATCATGGGCGTCCGGGGGGCGGCGGCGCAGCAGTGGGAGGCGATTCCGTCCGTGAGTCTGGCATGGGTGGTTTCCGGCGGGGCCGAGGCATGCCACCATCCTCACGCGCCCGGCGGAGGCAATCACTCCTGGTGCTGCACTACACGTGTGAGCGGAGCGCGGGCGTTCACGGGCTGGGCGCAGCGGGTGGGAATCGTGACGGGCCGGCGGCATCAGCCGTCCGGGGACCTGGCGGGGCGAAGCGGCGCGGAAGAATGGTGGGCCTGCCGGGATTTGAACCCAGAACCGAGCGATTATGAGTCGCCTGCTCTAACCGTTGAGCTACAGGCCCTTCCGTGGGCGTGGCCGAGGCGGCGAGGCCGCGGTGCGCCACATTCCGCCCAGTGCGCGCAGAGGCACGTTTATGGAAGCCACAGCGGCCGCGTCCAGACCGGGGGTGGGACCGCGGGTGGAGGGCTGGTGCGATGCGGCAGGCGGCACCGCGTACCGCTCGCCTCCACTGCCCCCCTCGCCGCCCCATGGCCAACCCCTTCGGACCACGCTAGAGTGCCACCATGACCACCCTCCGCGCCCTGCCCGTCTTCCTCGGCTGCCTGCTCGCCCTGCTGCTGCAGGTCGGGTGCACGAAGAAGGACAACCCGGTGATCACCAGCGCCGGGACGGCCACCGGGCAGGTGGGAGTGCCGTTCACCTTCACGGTGACGGCCACCAACAGCCCCTCGGCTTTTGGAGTCGATCCCGCCACACCGCTGCCGGCCGGACTGGCGATCGCCCCCACGACCGGGGTAATTTCGGGGACGCCGACCGCGGCCGGGACGACCACGGTCACGGTGACGGCGGGGACCTTCTCGGGCAAGGTCGGCAGTGGGACCCTCGTCATCACCATCGCGGCCGGGACGGTCACGACGGGATCGGATTTCGGCATAGATGTGGCGGATGGGGCACCGGGCAACGACGTCACCGCACCAGGCGTCAATCATCGTGTGACCATCATGGCCGACATGCAGGGCACCAACTGGACGAAGACCTCGTCCGGCGGTCCCGGCGGTACCGATCTATTCAGCCAGCCCGTGGCGGTCTGCCGCGACTCGAGCGGGCTGATCTATCACCTCGACGCCACCCTCAACCGCGTCGTGCGCATGAACAACTCAGGCGGCATCACCGGCTTCGTCACCTATGGGTCGACAGGGTCGGGGCGGACCCAGCTCCTCTCGCCGCGCGGCATGTGCATCGACAGCAACAACCGCATCTATATCGCTGACACCGGTAACAACCGCATCGTGCGCCTCAGTGACATCAGTGACACCAATCCGGTAATTTTCCCGGATGTCGGCATCACCACACCCTTTAATAGTCCTTCCGCGATCTTCGCTGATGCCAACGGCAAGGTCTACGTAGCCGATACCTTTAATAACCGAATTGTAACGATTACAGATATGACGCAAGACGTCCCGGGCAGTGGCTTCACTCAATTCCTCGGACAGGGGTCAGGCTTGGGTAGTCTCAACCAACCGAGCGGTATCAGTGTCGACGGTCAGTTCCGAATTTACGTCGCTGACACCGGCAATAACCGCATCGTTCGCATCGATAACATAACAGGTGCGAATTTTACGGCTTTGCCTCCTACTGACGCTATCCCTGGTAGCAGTATTGGGCGTTTCCAGAATCCGGTCGGGATCTACACCAGCCACTCTGGCAAGACCTACGTCGCCGACACCGGCAACAACCGCATTGTCAGCTTCGAAGGCATGACGACCACGGGCTGGACTCCTTTCGGTAGTCGCGGCACGCAGGACACGGGTTATTTCAATCCGACCGGAATCTTCGTCCGTCAGACGCCGTTCGCGATCGGGCGAGTGGAGCATGCGCCGGTCGCGCCGCTGGGGGTGGTGGTGGTGGGGCGGTGATGGGATTCGGTCGGGATTCACGACACCTGGATTCAGCCGTCGCAAGCGCTGCAAGCGCGAATCAATGAGAGCCCAGGGCAACGCCCTGGGAAAACGATCCCATCGCGAAGTCTAGCCCTGCAAGGCAATGCCTGTAAACTTAGCGGGTAAGTTGATGTTCTGCAGGAGTTTGCGTAGTGGTTCCGGGAAATATTTTCATTGACAATGCCGGTGCTTCGAGG
>JACDGQ010000137.1 GCA_013821615.1 Planctomycetota bacterium | reverse complement strand
GAATTCCTTGGTGTGCTTACGCCGCTTGGCCTTGGAGGACCGGGACGGGGTTGGGGTGGTCATGGTGGATCATCCTAGCAGCGGTTTCCCGCTTATCATGGCGTCCACAAAACCGGGGGAGGATCATCATGCCATCCGCCGAGCCGGCGGGGAACGACGCTGCGGGTGAGGTTGGGTTCTTGATCCGACGCCGGGGCTCGTAGCGTGGGCGCGCTATGCATCCGACCACCGGACGAACTCCAGCACGATCGCACCGCTTCCGGTGCCATGCCGCCTTTGGGCTGGCGCTGCTCCTCGCTGGCCGGGCGCTGGCGGAGGATGCGCCGCCGGTAGCGCAGGATGGCAGCGTGTCGCCGGCACCCGCTACCGCTCCGGTCCCGCCTTCACTGTCGCCCGCTTCCGCGGCGCCAGCGAGTGCCAGCGCCGGTGAACCGGGTGCGTCGCCAGCCATGGACCAGGGTTCTCCTCAGCACCATGAGGAAGGCGAATCCCGGCGCATCACCGATGGCAATCTCATGTTCCTGATGGGCAGCCTCAGCCCCCAGATCGACAGGATCCAATACGTCGACCGCAACGACAGCACCACGTTCGCGGATTCCTACGGGCGGCGTTACGGGCTCGCTCTCATGGGCATGATGCCCACCAGGCTGGGCGAGCCGACCTCGCCGTATGTGTCCGTCACCTTCGAGATGGACTACCGCAGTACGCGGACGACCGATCAGCGCACCCTCTCCGAGATCAATCCCAGCATCTCGCTCGGCGTTGGCGTCCTGCAATGCCTCGGTGAGCATATCGCCTGCTATGTCGGACCCCGCATCGGCATCGGCTACGTCTTCATCTCCGACCAGCGCCTGACCGGCGACACCTCGTACCAGTACAGCACCAATGGCTCGACCCTGCGCCTTGGGGCCGATCTCGGTGTGATCGCCGACTTCGACGGAGTCGACCTGATCTGGCAGGTCGGCTATGAAGTGAAGCTCACCGAGGCCCGCTTTGGCGACGCGACCCAGGATTTCGGCACCGCGGACTATGTCACGCGTGGCTTGGTGTTCTCCTTCGGGATCGGCGGGCGGTTCTGAGCGCTGCGAGTCGCGAACTACGCGCTGCGCGATTCGTGCGGCACGGATAAGGTCAGTTGGTAAACGGCGAATCGCGAGTCACGGGGATGGGGATTGTCGACGGAGAACGGAAGGGTCCGCGTGCTGACGAGCCCCACGCATTTTCTCGCAGTGAGGTGGGTTCTCCACTTGTGACCATTGCAGTACGCCTGAATCCAGGGTGATGGTCGCCGCGATCGGATGGGGGACCGCCGGCGGTGGCGGTGCAGCATGCGTGGTGGCCAGGGGTTGCGGTTTGTGCGGTTGGCGGGCCGTATGGCATGGCTGAGGCTGCGTCTTTGATGAGACGCCAGTAATTCAACCCAACGAGGAGGCAGCCATGAGCTCCACCGCCAAGACCAAGCAGAATCCCCAGCAGACTCCGGGCGCGCAAGCGGCCACGGAACTGATGAAACCAGGTCCCGAACACGCCCAGCTGGCGCGCAACGTCGGCACGTGGGACGTCGCCTATTCCATGTGGATGAAGGAAGGCGAGGAGCCGAGCCGGGCGCAGGGCACCGCGGTGATCTCGTCGCTCTTCGACGGTCGGTTTTTCCGCGAGGTGTTCACCAGCCAGTTCAACGGCCAGCGCTTCGAGGGCGTCGGTACTTCCGGCTTCGACCGCGTCTCCAAGCAGTTCGTGCGTGTGTGGTACGACAGCGTCGGCACGGGCATCACCACCACCACTGCAGCCCCCACCGCTGATGGCCGCGAGACCACCTTCACCGGCGTCATGAACTGCCCCTCACAGGGACCAGGCATGCAGCTGCGCAACGTGCATTCGCAGCAGTCCGATGACCGCTTCACCGTGGTGATGTTCAATGCCAAGGACGGCAAGGAGTGGAAGTCGATGGAGATGACCTACACGCGCAAGCGCGATTGACGATTGACGCCAGGGTCAGCGATCACCTGACCGGCTTGGTGCGGAACCGGCGGAAGCCGGGTGCACGCCAAGCGCCGTCATGCCGGAACACCTCCCCGGGCCGTCTTCTGAGACGACCCGGGGAGGTGTTCCTGTTGGTGTTCACGTGGGTGGCTGACGGCTTGGCGCGTCACCCCTCACTGCGGAGGCCGCCCGCTGCAGCCCAGGCCCCACAGTCGCTCCAGCGGCGCGGCGAGCGCCACGCCCATGCGCGTCGAGCCGTAGCCCCAGTCGTAGCTGCGCAGCTGCACGCGGTGCCAGCCGGGGGTCAGGGTCGTCGGCACGGCGGCGGACAGCCAGGACTCGGCGGTCTCCTTCTTGGCCATGCCGTCGAACAGCACGGCATCATCGAGCGTCAGCCTGACGCGCGCCTGCGGCATGCTGTGCACGATCACCGTCAGCGGCGTGGCGACCTCGGCGTGGACCCACGAACTGGCGTACCACACCTGGGCACCACCCTTGCCGAGCAGCAGGCGGGAATCGAGGGCCTCGACCTCGGTGGGCTGCCAGCGCACCTCGCGCTCGGCCTTCCACCAGCCGGTGATCGGCGCGCCCGAGAAGACCGCCTGGGCGTCGAAGGGGCCGCTGTCCGGCGGGTAGATGGCCTGGTCGAAGAAGGCGCGCACCGCGTCCTTCATCTCGCCGGGCGGATCAGCGGCGAAGCGCTCCGCACCCGGACCGCCGAAGGGCCCGCACACCAGCCAGTGGCGCAGCACCAGGCCGCCCGCGGTCGGGGCGGAGAATTCCGCCGGCGCCCAGGCGCCGGGGTACAGCCGCGCCTCGGTAGGCTCGTCGAAGGTCTCGCGGCTCGCGGAGCCGTCGGTGTCCGCCCACCACACCTTGGCGTGGCCACCGAAGGTCGCCTCGAAATCGACGGCGGTGCGCAAGGCTGGCGACAGCACCGGCAGGCCGGGAATGGCCTCGCGCGGGATACTGACGCTCACCACGTAGCCCTTGCCGTCGGCATCGCGCCGACCGCCGAGGACGGCGCCGACCAGCTCGCCGACGTGGGCGAATTGCGTCTGCCCCACCGGCGTGCGGTAGGCTTGCGGGCTGGCGCCGGACCGTGACCAGGCGGGATGGAAGCCGATCGCCGCGGGGCGCACCGTGCCGCCGTCGTCGAACAGGCCGAGCACGATGCGCACGTCGCCCACGCGCCCGCCGGCTTCGCCGCCCGGCCTGGCCGCGGGCTCGCCCTGCAGATAGAAACTCACCGCGTCGCTGGTGCGGTCGTGGGCGAAGACGCGCTCGAGCGGCCGCAGCGCGCGCGGCGTGAAGTCCGCGCCGGTACGTGCGTGGATGCGCAGGTGCAGATGGCCGGGATCCCACAGGCAGCGCACCTCGACGGTGCGCTCGCGGTCGGCCTGGAAGGTCAGCGGATCGCACTGCTCCCAGCCGGCCAGGGAGCCGTCGTGCTGGACGCCGCCGAAGGCGGGCGCGAAGCGCGCGAGCCGGGCGTTGCCGGCGCCACCGCGCAGGGCCAGCGCGACCTCGGGCGGGCTGACGATCTGCGCGAGGCCGATCTCGACCTGCGCCTGCAGGTCGGCGAGCCGGCGCACCGGATTGTCGTGCAGCGACCAGCCCAGGCAGCGGAACACCAGCGGCGTGTCCTTGCCGACGCCGACGAAGATGCCGCCGTCCTGGGGGTCGCCATAGACCATGCCCGAGAAGAACTCGCCCGGCAGGTCGTAGATCCCCAGGCGGCTGCCGCCGGGGGGGAACAGCGTGTCGACGTAGAGTCCGTCCTGATCATAGAGCACCACGCCGCAGCGCGTCTGGTCGACGACCGGCAGCAGGCCGTTCAGCGGCGCGCGGATGTGCATCGCGCCGACCGTCTCGCCGGGTTGCGGCGGGCCGTTGATCGCGGCGCGCCCGACGCGCCAGCGCAGGCGCATGCCGCCCTTGCCGTCGGGCACGTAGGCCGAGACTTTCTCCTGCGCGGCGAAGTTGGCGCTGAAATTGCGGCCACCGCGGGCGCTGACCCAGAAGCCCTGCTCCGGAGTGCCGTCGCACTGCGCCCAGTCGCTGCTGTAGCTGTCGGCGGTCTCGTTGCCGCCGGTCAGGGCGGTGGCGGTGCCGGCGGCGCGCGCGGTGAAGACTGGATCGGTGAGGATGCGCTCCCACGCGCCGAACTCGGGGATGCCGCGCGCATCGCAGCTGGTCACCGGCAGCCGCCAGACGTCGCGACCGCCCTGATTGATGGCGAGCAGGGCGAGGTCTGCGCCGACCTGTTCGCCGTGGTAGCGCAGGATTGCGCCGGGCAGGGTCATCGGCGTAGGCCGGAACTCGCTCTCTTCGACCCTGCCGTCGCCGTCGCTGTCGCGCCAGGCGAAGTGCTGCGTCGGGCCCGCGCCCTTGCGCACGCCGACGATGCCGGCCGCGAGCTTCCAGCGCTCGCCGTCGAGGCGGTAGATAGCGTATTGACCGCGTGGCGAGCACACCAGATACGGCCGGTCGCCGCGCCTCACCATGCGTACGTGGTCGAAGCCCGGCAGGAAGGGATCGGTGCCGACGTCTGGCCACACCGCGTCGACGGTGAAGCGGCCGCTGGCGTAGTCGATGGCGAAGCGCGTCAGCCAGCCCTGTTCGCCGGCGATGTAGGCGTGGCGCGGATCGGCGGGGTCGACCGCCCAGCCGTCGTTGGCGCGGGTCTGCAGACTAGGGAATTCGCGCAGCAGCGCGCCCTCGGCGCTCCATTCGCTGGTGCGGCACGGACCGGCCTTCTCGACCACCAGCAGGCGGTCGTGGCCCTGCGCATCCGTCCACGAGGCGAGCTTCTCCGGGGACATCAGGATCTCGCGGTCGTAGGTCCCCGGCGTTTGGCGGTCGCCGCGGCCGAAGCTGCGCAGGCGCCGGCCGTCGGCGGCGTACTGGTACACGCGGTTCGCGGCGGGCTCGCTGACGTAGATGCGGCCGCTGCCGTCCACCGTCAGCCCGCCCGGGTCCATGGCAGCGGGCAGATCGAGGACGCGCTTCCAGCCGCCGGCGGGTCTGCCGTCCGCCAGCGGCACGGCGCTGACGGCCCAGCCGGCGTCGGTCCCGTGCAAGCCGTAGAGGTGTCCTCCGCGCGCGGCCAGGCCGCGCGGTCGCGTCAGCGGCAAGGTCGCGAGCAGCGCACCGTCATCGCCGGCGTGGACGGTGACGAGGTCGACCGGCGTGGACGATTCCACCCAGCCGTACTCGCTCTTCCGCTCCAGCCGGCCGCGCTCGGCGATGAATACGCTGGTACGGCCGGCGGTGCGCCATGCCGCCATCGCGGTGACCTGGCCCACGGGTGCGTAGCCGTTCTTGCGCATCGCCCGCGGGCTGGAGCCGAAGCCCTTGCCGTCGGCGCGGTAGACGTGGCAGCCGCCATCGGTCGAGTAGCTCCACACCGTCTCGCCGTCGGTGCAGGTGCTACCGCCGCCGCCGGCGCCGCCGGACGGGAAGGAGCGCATGAATTGGCCCATACCGAGCGGCTTGCGCAGGTCGATGAGCGGATTGCTGAGACCGTTCTCGAGGTAGCTGTAGTAGAACACCGCGACGCCTTCGGGGCTCACCGCGACGTCGCCGATCGGCGCATTCACCGGATCGCCGTGGAACGGCTCGCCTTGCCGGCCGGCGTCCGCGGGCGACGGCAGCCAGGCCGAGACTCCGCCGATGAAGCGCGGCACCACGGAATGGAACTCGCCGTCGACCGGCCAGCGCTCCGCCGGCATGCAGATGCCCTTGACCGCGTAGGTCCCGGGCGGGACCGGCATGAAATTATCGTCGAGCCCGTTCCAGGTCTCACTGAAGCGGCCGTGGTTCTCGGCGGTGACCGTGCGCGGGACGCCCGCGGCGAACTGGCTGATGATCCAGTCGGGGTTCTTCGCGTCGACGATCGCCAGGGTCACGCGCCAGGTCCCTGAGGGCGAACCGTCAGCGGGCAGGGCGTAGCTGATGGGGACGCCGCTCGGCGCGGTCGCGGGTGGGGCATCGGCGGCGTGAATGGTGGCGGCGGTCAGCGCCCAGAGCAGGGTGGTGGCGAGGCGCATGGATGCTCCATGGAGTTCGTCTGCGCCCACGGCGTGCCGGAAGCGGTCCCGCGAGGTCATCGAACCCGCCGGTGCGGCGCCAGCGGTCCATCGGCTGGTGCCCTGCGCGGGCTCGTGCCGACGATGTCGGGGATGGCGTTCCGGATGGAGCGCGCGGGGTGGCGGGTGTGGAGAATCAGCAGCAGCATGCGCGACCTCACACGCATGCTGCGCGTGCCCGGGGATGCTTCAAGTCGACATCACCGACCGCCTGCCATGCAGCTGCGGCCCAGCGGTACCGGCAGCGTCGGACCGCCGCCAGGGCGGGTGCTTGCGTATCGGCATGCGCAGCAATGCTTGGGCGATTGCGGGGGCCGTCTGTCGCGCATCGGCTTCCGTGGCCTGTTCCCAGTCCCTCCAAGCGCATCCTCAGCCCGCTCTTCCGACGCACCCTGGGTCCACCATGCATCCCAGTCTCGTTCCGTCCCTCAGCATCGCCATCGTCTTCGGCGAGGTCGTGACATGAGCAGGGCGGGATCATGGCGGCTCGCGCTCCTCGCCGCGGGGGCGTGCGGGGTGTTCGGCGCTGGTTGGCTGGTGGGCGCCCGTGGCGGCCACTGCGCCGTGACCAGCACCGCGTTCCACGAGTATGGGAAGATCATCACGAGCACCATGGCCGGTTACGAGTTCCAGGCCTATGGCCGGTTCTCCACACAGGGCCTGGTGGTGCGCGTCTACGCTGAGGGCGACGCGGATTCCGCGCACTGCCGCACCATCCTCGTGGTCAGCGATCCCGAGGGGGCCGCGCATCAGGTCGGCAGTTATGAGGTCTTCCATGATCGGGGCGTGTACCTGGTGAGCGTCAGGAACCGGCTCGTCCCCTTCTCGATCCTCCACGTCGTCAACCAGGAGCGCATCGCGCAGGTACGGGTGGGCGACCAGATCCGCGTGGCTGGGGAGTACGGCGAGATCGAATTCCACGGGGGAGCCACCTGCAGCCTTTCCAACCTGGGCATCTTCGTCTGCGCGATCGCGGAGGTCGAGGTCACGCATGCGGCCACCCCAGCCGTCCCTTGATATAAATATTCAAATGATAACATTCATCGGAATGCGCTGCCCCTAGGGTGCGCGCGAAAGGATCCCGATGGCCTTTCCCCCCAGCGATCCCGCGGTTGGCCCGCGTACGCGACCGGCACGCGGCGGCGCCGGCGCGGATTCACCGCTGCGCATCGTCCTGATCAGCCCCAAGGGCCCGCTCTACCGCCATCGCGGCGGCATCTTCGGCAAGGGTCTGCGCTACATGCCCCTGACGCTGACCACCCTGGCGGCGCTCATCCCCGCGGACCTGCCGCACACCGTCGCCTGCCTCGACGAGGGCATCCAGGACATCCCGGTCGACACCCTGGAAGCCGACCTGGTCGGGATCACGGTGATCACGGGCACCGCGCCGCGCGCCTATGAGATGGCCGCGACGCTGCGCGCGCGCGGCATCGCGGTGGTGCTGGGCGGGCCGCACCCGACGCTGATCCCGGACGATGCCCAGCCGCACGCCGACGCGGTGGTGGTCGGCTACGCCGAGGACGAGTGGCCGCGCCTGCTGCGCGACTTCGTCGCCGGGTCGATGCGCCCGCGCTACGTCGCCAGCCGCGACCTGGTCATCGG
>JACDGQ010000136.1 GCA_013821615.1 Planctomycetota bacterium | reverse complement strand
GGGGGGCAGTGCACGCAATACCGAAGGACTGGGGTAGGTGCGCGTGGCGAGGCGTAAACCCGACGGGCTCCTAGAGTCTCCCCATCACGACGTCACGAACGGATCCACATCGATCGCCACGTGCACCCCGTTCTTCTTCGCCAACCCCCCGGCCGCCATCAGCCGATCGAGGAAACCCTGCGCCGCCCCGCGACTCGGTGCCTTGATCAGCGCGTGCCAGCGGTGTTGGCCCTTGAGAAAGGCGAGACTGGCCGGATTCGGTCCCAGGATGGTGCACCCCGCTGACGCCGCGCGCAGGCGCTCGCCATGTGCGGTGGCGAGCAGCTGCACCGCGGCCGCGGATTCGCCGCTCCATAGTACGCGCACCAGTCCGGCGTAGGGCGGGTAGCCGTACTCCTCGCGCAGGCGCAGCTCCGCATCGAAGAAGGTCTTCGGCCGGTGGTGCAGCGCGCACTGCAGCGGCAGCGCCTCGGTGTCGAAGGCCTGCACCACCACCACGCCGGGGCGCTCGCCGCGGCCGGCGCGGCCGGCGACCTGGGCGACCAGCTGGAAGGTGCGCTCGGCGGCGCGGAATTCCGGGATCGCCAGGCCACGGTCGGCGGCGATGATCCCGACCAGGGTCACGCGCGGAAAATCCAGGCCCTTTGCAACCATCTGCGTGCCGACCAGGCATTCCGCCTCGCCGCGTGCGAAGGCCTGGAAGAGCTTGGCATGGCCCTGGCGCTCGTTGACGGTGTCGGCGTCGACGCGCAGCAGCTTGAGTTCCGGAATCTCGACCACCAGCTGCGCGGCGAGCTGCTCGGTGCCCAGGCCCTGCGTGGTCAGGGTGTCCTGGCTGCACGCCGGGCAGCGCTTCGGCAGCGGCGCCTGGTCGCCGCAGTAATGGCAGCGCACCTGCCCGGCGCCCTTGTGGTAGGTCATGCTGATGTCGCAGTTGCGGCACATCAGGGTGTGGCCGCAGGCCTGGCAGCTGACCACCGGGCTCCAGCCGCGGCGGTTGAGCAGGATGATCGCCTGCTCGCCCTTCTCACGCACCGCGCGCAGCCGCTCGATCAGTTCGCGGCTGATGGTCGCCGCGCGCTTCTGCGCGTGGCATTCCGCGCGCATGTCGATCAGCAGCGGCGCCGGCAGCTTGCCGCCCAGCGGCCGGTTGCGCAATTGCAGCACGGTATATTTGCCGGTGCGGCCGTTGTGCACGCTCTCCAGCGCCGGCGTCGCCGAGCCCATCAGGATCGGGATGCCGAGCTGCCCGGCGTAGACCACCGCCAGATCGCGCGCGTGGTAGCGCGGCACGCTCTCCTGCTTGTAGGACTGCTCGTGCTCCTCGTCGACGATGATCAGTCCCGGCGCCGGCAGCGGCGCGAACAGGGCGGAGCGCGTGCCGACCACCAGGTCGAGCTCGCCAGCGTGGATGCGCCGCCACAGTTCGGCGCGCTCGCCGTCGGTGAAGCCGGAGTGCCACACCGCGACGCGCGCGAAGCGCATGCGCACGCGCGCCGCGAGCTGCGGGGTCAGGGCGATCTCGGGCAGCAGCAGCAACACCTGCTTGCCGGCGGCGATGACGCGTTCCGCCAGTTCGAGGTAGACCAGGGTCTTGCCCGACCCGGTCACGCCATAGAGCAGGAACGGCTGGTGCCGCCCGGCGTCGAGCGCCGCCGCCACCGCCGCCACCGCGACCTGCTGCTCATCGGTCAAGGGATGGAGTTCGGCGCGCACCTCCAGGCGGATCTCCTGGATCTCGTGCTGGTCGCGCAGGCGCACCGCACCGGCGGTGGCGAGGCGCTCGAACATCGCGCGGTCGGTGTCGGTCAGGCGGCAGGCCTCGGCCAGGGCGAGCGGCTCCGCCGGCAACGCAGCCAGCACCGCCGCCTGGCGCGCGGTCAGCTTGCCGGCGAAGGCCGCGTCCTTTTCGACGAAGCGCAGGCGCTCCATGGAGGTCCCCTCGCGCACCGGCGCCGGCACCGCCCCGGCCAGAAATTCGCCGAGCGAGCAACGATAATAACGCGCGCCCCACTGGATCAGGCGCAGCAGGTGCGCGGGCACGCGCACCCCGGGCACTCGCGCGACGATGTCGCGCAGGCGCACGCCCGCGGGCGGCTCGCGCTGCGCGACGGTCAGCACGAAGCCGCGCAGCGTGCGCGGGCCGAAGGGCACGGTGACGCAGTCGCCGGGCGCGACCTCCGCGACCAGGTGGTCGGGGACGCGATAGCTGTACGAATCCCGGCCCGGGCAGTCGAGGGCGACCTCGGCGAGGGGTAGGGTCGCGACGGCGGGGACATTGGCGGCAGGCTCGGTCACGCCGGCAGGGTTGGGCAGGCCGGGGGCGGCGCAAGGGGCGCGTGGGCGGAGCCTCGGTCGCCTTCAGAGCGGGAGACGCTCCGGCGGGAATTCCTACGACCAGGACATCTCCGGCTTGCGCCGCTTCCGCGCGCAATCCTTGAGGTACAGATTGATCAGCGTCTGGTAGGGCATGCCAACGCGCGCCGCCGTCTTCTTGAAGTAGTCCAGGGCATCCGGGTCGAGACGGATGGTGATCGACTTCTTGAGGCGCTTGGCGTAGGGGTTGGGCCGTGCGTCGGTGAAATCATATTCCGGCCTCATGGCTTCCTCCTGCCGTAGTGGATGCCTTCGCTGCGTGTCGCCTTCCGGGCGGAAATGATGCGGATCTCATGGTAATCCTCACGGTGGCAATGACAGACCATCAGGATGCGGAGCCGCGAGGAGATGCCCATGATGATCAACCGTTCTTCCTGAACCGAATGATCCGGGTCGTCGATGATCTGCGCGCGATCATCGGAGAAGACTGAGACCGCCTCCGCGAATTGGACACCGTGTTTGCGCCGGTTCTCCGCGTCCTTGGCAGGGTCCCAGGTGAAAGCCAGGCGGTCTTCGAACATATATACAGTGTACATACAAAAACGCCACCGCAAACGTGGCAGGATCTGTTGTTTTCCACGCTCAGGTCAAGCGGGCATGGAAAAAGCCAGGACCAGCCTCACGCCCCGAACATCCGCTGACACACCCAATACGCCCCGACCACCGCGATCAGCGCGCTCGCCGGCACCGTGATAGCCTTGCGGTACCACGGCTTCCTCCAGAACCACACCGTCAGCGCGACCGCGACCGCGACCACGGTCAGCTGACCGAGCTCCACGCCGATATTCAGGCACACCAACGGTCGGATGAAGTCGCCTGGGTCGAGTTTGAGCCCGGCGAAGGAGCCGGCGAAACCGAGTCCGTGGATCAGGCCGAAGCCGAACACCACCACCCACCGCCACGGCCGCAGTTCGCGCGTGCAGACGTTTTCGACCGCCACCGCGACGATCGACAGCGCGATCAGCGCTTCGACGATGCGCCCGCCCATGGTCACCATGCCACCCATGGCCAGGGCCAGGGTCACCGAATGCGCGACGGTGAATGCGGTGATCTGGATGAGCAGCGGACGCAGCCGCGGCGAGAGCAGGAACAGGCCGAGCACGAAGCAGATGTGATCGAGGCCCTGGGGAACGATGTGCAGGAACCCGAGCAGGATGAAGCCGAAGGCGGACGCGGGCGTCGTGACGATCTCCTCAGCGCCGCCGTTAGCTGGGGCTGGTTTGACCGGCGCCGCCGTGGGCGGGACCACCTGCCCGTCATTTCCGCCCGCTTGCGCCTGCGGCACGACCGGCGCCTGCGCCGCCGACCCTGCGGCTGGCGCGCCCGGCACATGGAATGCCGCCACGCCATCGCCACCCAGCGTGGTGCGCAGACCCTTGCCGCCGACGTGCAGGGTGACGATGCCGATCACTGGACTGCCCAATTCGACGAAGGCCGTGGTGGTGATGATGACATCGGCGGTTCCCGCCGGCAGCGGGCACGAAAGCAGGAATTCGAGGCTGCGTGGCACCGCGTCGCCGGGTTTCCAGGCCCCGGGATGGAGCAGGTCCGGCCCATAGGCGATGAACGTCCCCGGCTGGAGCTTCCCGTCCGCAGCGAAGGTCACCCGCGTGCGCAGGTACTCGCCGATGCGCGGCATCAGCGCCTCGAGGTGCGCGCGGTCGCGCAGCACCGTCGACGGCGGCTCCATGACCGCGGCGATGTCGATCTGCTCGGCGGTGACGGTGATGGTGACGGTGTCGCCATCGGCCACCGCGTCGATGCGGATGGTCACCAAGGGATGGGCGTCGAGGCGGGTCGGCAAGGCCAGGGCGATGGCCAGCGCCAGCAGGGTGGCGAAGCGGCGCAGAAAGGGCATGGGCACGCATGACACGCACGACTCGCCCCTTGGCCACCGGTAATCCACCGGCTAGCCTGAGGCATGCCCTATACGTGCACCCGGCGCATCCTGCTCAACGACGTCGACGCGGCGGGCGTGGTGTTCTTCGCCCGCCTGGTCGCGATCGCCCACGAGGCCTACGAACTCGCCCTGGCCGATGCGGGCCTGAGCCTGGCCAAGCTGATCCACGACCGCGGCCACCTGCTGCCCCTGGTGCACAGCGAGTCCGACTTCAAGCACCCCCTGCGCCACGGCGAGGACGTGCACATCACTGTGCGCTGCGCGCGCATCGGCAGCAGCAGCTACACCATCGCCATCGACCTCGCCATCCCCGGCAAGGGCCAGTCCGTGCTCGCCGCCTCGATGAAGCAGATCCACGCCTGCGTCGACCGCGACCTGGGCGAGAGCGTGCCGCTCCCCCCGGAAATCCGCAGCGGCCTGGAGAAATTGTCCGGAGGTCCGGAGGTCCGGAAGTCCGGAAGTCTCGTAGAACCGGAAGCGAATCCCTGATCCGCGCAATTGGGTCCTCGCGCAACGGCCCGATCACCGTCCCTCGCGCAGCCGCTCACCCGAGTTGGTGAAGGCGCGCCATACGCCGCACCAACGCGGTCTTCGACTTCCGGACTTCCGGACTTCCGGACCTCCGGACGTTCTTACCTCACCGCCGTCGCCGGCGGGTCGGGCAAGCGGATCAGCTTGAAGGCGAGGTGGCGCGTGAAGTCCGGCACCACCACCTCGAGCGGCCCCCCGGCGTGCGCAACGCGGTCGGTGTGCACGATCCTGCCGGTCTCCGCGTCCCACCATTCGATATTCATGACACCGGCGTGGATGGCGTCGCCGACCTGCACGCGCAGGCCGCTGAGCGTGCCGGCGGAGTTGCCGGACGAGCCCCAGGCGCGGTCGAGGACGTAGCCGAGCAGGCGGCCCGGCCGCGCCCAGGCGCGCACCCACAGCTGGCCGGGAGCCTGCAGCTCGACCGCCTTGCTGTCGCCGCGCAGGTCCTCGCCTTCCAGGAAGCGGCCGAGCGCCGCATACGGCGACCAGCGCTCGCCCTGGTCGACCCACTCGCCCCACCACAGCATCGGCGAACCGGCGTTGCCGCTGACCATGGCGGCCCACGGCCCGCTGTGATGTTCGGCGATCAGCTGCTGCGGCGGGCAGCCGCCCGAGGTGCCGCCGAACTCGGTGATGATGACCGGCTTGCCGAAGATGCGCAGACCGTCGCGGGCGTTGACGCTGTCCCACACCAGCTGCGCGAGCATGGACTCGCCACCGTGGTACGCGTCGATGCACACGTAGTTCAGGCCCGGCAGCTGCACGATGCGGCGCTCGGCCGCGCGGTAGTCGCCCGACCAGTGCGTGGTCACGCCGTGGCCGGCGCCGTCGAGCTGCTGCCAGCGCTCCGCCGCCGCCTGATGCCAGTGGAAGAGGTTGCCGCCGCCGGTGGTCAGGTTCTGCTCGCTCCACAGCTTCCAGCCGAGCACCGCCGGATGGTCGCCCCAGCGCGCCACGATGTAGCGGCGCAGGCGCTCCTGCCCGGCGAGCGCCTGGGCGTCGGTGAAGAACAGCTCGGCCTGGGCCAGCGGTCCGCCGATGGCGGCGTTCCACGGATTGTTGTCCCACTCCTTGTCGCAGTTGGTCGAACCCTGGCCGTGGTTGTTGATCACCAGGTTGATGCGCACGCCCAGGGAGTAGGCGAGGTCGAGCAGGCGATCGAGACGCTCCGCGTTCTCGTCGCTGTACCAGCCCGGGCCGTGGAAGCCCGACCAGTCGCCGCGCCATTCCAGGCACAGGCTCCAGCTCGACAGCCAGATCTCGGCCGCGGTACCGCCGCCGGCCGCCAGCCGGCGCAGGTAGGCGTCGTAGCCGGCGAGCAGGCGGTGCGGCGTCAGCTTGGTGCCGGTGCAGTCGCGGCAGCGGACGTCCCACACCGAATGCAGGTTGAGTCCGCGCGGCCAGAAGAAGGTGCCCGGCCCGATGCGGCTGCCGGTCGAGAAGAAGCGCGGATCGGCCGGATCGGCGCGCACGTAGTCGTCCCACGGCGCGCCCTCGACCTGCAGGTCGGGCAGATCCCAAGCAAGTGTGCGCCCCGACTTCGCGGCGTCCTTGGCGGGCGGGAACTCGCCGGATCCGCCCCACACCGCCTCGAGGCGCAGGCGGTAGCGCCCGGGCAGCTCGGGGCGGAAGCGCACCAGATAGGCGGCGGCCGCACTGGGCACACCCTCCTCGTGATCGCCACGGTCGACGATGTCCAGGGGCTGGCGGTAGAAGGCGCCCAGGCGCCACTGCTGACCGTTCGGCCCGGTGACCACCACCGCCAGCGCGAAGCGCTGCGGGTCGTAGGGCTGGGCGGGGAAGGGATCGGGGCGCACGCTGAGCTGCCAGCGCTCACCGGTGCGGCCGCGGCACTGGCCAAGGGCGACGTCGTAGCCGTCGAGCCGGAGATCGGTGAGGCGTACCTGCGCACCAGGCTGATCCTTCTCGCCAACCACCACGAGGCGCTCGACCGCGATCTGCGCACGGCTGGCGCTGGCCGACCACAGGAATAGGCCGGCGCGGGTGGTGCGGGCGCGCGCGGTGGCGGTCCACGCTTCGCGGGCGGGCTCCTGGACGAGGGCGGCGCGGTCGCCGAGGTCGAAGGTCAGCTGGTGGCGCCCGGGCGTCAGCGCGTAGGTGCGCGGGCTGCGGAACCAGTGTCCCTGGCCGTCCGCGGCATAAGCGCCGACGCCGAGATCGCCCGGCGCGTCGGCGGGCACGATCACCACCGCGTCGAGCCGTACGGGCAGCGGTGGCACGGTCACCGCGGGCACCGTGGTGTTCATCGGTGCGACCAGCGTCACCTGCTGGCCAGCGCTCTCGCCGGCGGCCAGCATGACCAGCCACGAGGTGGCCAGCAGCACGACGGTCAGGGGCAGGGTGGAGGTGGTCATCGGTGGCGTGCAGATCCTACCGCCGGCATAGGGCGGTCGTTGAGGATGGCGCAGCCCTGGAATGGCCGGGCGTGCGCCATGTGACCGCCTTTTATGGGCCCCTGGCGGCAGCAACGCAACCACGAGTGAGCCCAACCGTTGCAGCCGCGCCAGACGCGCGGCGCTTGCCCTCAGTAGGGAGCTTCGCCGGAGTCGTGGATGCTCGTGACGATACCGTGGATCAGCACCGGGGCCGCGACCACGCCGGCGATCGCGGCGGCCACCAGCAGGCGCTTCCAACCGGCCGCGCCGCGCAAGCGGCCCCAGGCGGTCGGCCATGCCGCGAGGCCCGTCAGGGCGAGCAGCGGCAGGCCCCACAGCGGCACCTCATCGAGGAAATAGCCGAAGATCAGCAGCAGCGGCAGCAGCAGCCCGACCGCCGTCGCGGCGCCGACCGCCGGGAACGGCCAGCGCCGCCACCAGCCGATCACCACCAATGCGCCGAGCGCGGCGATGAGTGG
>JACDGQ010000135.1 GCA_013821615.1 Planctomycetota bacterium | reverse complement strand
GGGCCCGCTTCGTTTAACCCGGCCACTGCAGCGGCAGGGCCTTGGACTGTTTCACCATTTGTCGTGTATCACCGCAGAGACGCAGAGCGCCGCAGAGCGCCGCAGAGCAGAATGGAGCACGCCAGCGTGTCCCATGGATACCTGCACACCCCATTTGGCGGTGGAAGTCAGATGAGACGGCGGCCGTCCTCTGCGGCCCTCAGCGTCGCTCTGCGCCTCTGCGGCAAACATCCTCGGTGTGCCCTCAGATGCGATGGACGCAGAGCCGGCAGGCAGGGCGGAACGTCCGGACTCACCCCGGCCCGGCCGGATGCACCCACGGCTTGCGGTAGGGCCGGCGCAGCAGGCCGGTGGCCTCGGCGTCGCCGGTGACCTCGCCCTTCACCGGGTCCCACGCCAGGGTGCGGCCGGTGCGCATGGCGAGGTTGGCGAGGATGCAGCTGGTGGTCGAGATGTGGCCCTGCTCGATGTCGGCCACCGGCCGGCCGCGCGTGGCGATGGCGGCGAGGAAGTCGCGCATGTGGCCGCGGATGGCGGGGGCGACGTGGGTCTCGAGGTCCTTCTCGGTCTTGTCCTCGGGGTATTTGTCGAGTTCGTAGGCGACATCGCGGTGGATGGCCTCGCCCCCGCCGACCGGCGTGAAGTCGTAGCCGTTGACGCCGGCCTTGAGCGTGCCCTTGTCGCCATAGAAAGTCGCCGACCAGGGATATTTCGGGTCGCTCGCCGCGCCCCAGGTGCGGTGCTGCCAGATCAGCTGGACGCCGTCGAAATCGAAGTTCGCGGTCTGGGTGTCGGTGATGTCCGCACGCGCGGCCTTGTCGATCAGGATGCCGCCCATCGAGGAAACCCGCCGCGGCCAGCCGAGCCCGAGCATCCAGCGCGTCATGTCGAGCATGTGGATGCACATGTCGCCAACGATGCCGTTGCCGTAGGCCGTGAAGGCGCGCCAGCCGCGCGGGTGGACGATGCGGTTGTAAGGCAGCAGCGGCGCGGGCCCGCTCCACATCTCCCAATCGAGGTTGGCTGGCGGCTGCTCGTCGGGCGCGTTGTCGCGGTTGCGCATGTGGTAGTAGCTGCACATCTCGACCAGACCGACGGTGCCGAGCTTGCCGGCCTGGATGATGCGCTCGCGCGCCTCGATGAGGTGCGGCGTGCTGCGCCGCTGCGTGCCGACCTGGACGACGCGGTTGGTGCGCCGCGCCGCGGCCAGCATCGCCTCGCCCTCGCGGACGTCGACACTGATCGGCTTCTGCACGTAGACGTCCGCGCCGGCCTCGACCGCGGCGATCATCGCCAGGGCGTGCCAGTGGTCGGGGGTGGCGATCAGCACCACGTCGAGATCGCGCTCCTTGAGCATCAATCGGTAGTCGGCGTAGGTGCGCGGCCGCTGCTTCGACGCCTGGCGCAGCGCGACCTGGTCAGCGGCGGCGGAAAGCATCTTGCTGTCGACGTCGCAGAGCGACACCACCTGCACCGGTGCCACCTGGATGAGGCGCAAGAGGTCGCACTTGCCGTACCAGCCACAGCCGATCAGGCCGACGCGCAGCGGCTTGCCGCCGGGGCCGCCATTGGCACCGGCGTCTTCGGCCGCGGCGCGCTGGCCCGGAAAGGCCGACCAGGCGAGGCCGGCGGCGCCGGCGATGAGGAGGTCGCGTCGTCTCATGGCATCTCCCTGTCCTGTGAGCCTACGGGGCGGACGCCGCGACGTTGCGCGGGCGGGCGTCCAGCGCCAGCGGAACCAGGCCCCTGAGCCGCGGCGTGACTCCTCGACAACCCATCTACGGGGACCATCATCCCGCCATGCGCACCCTTCTGCTCGTCACCGCCCTCGCCTTCCTGGCTGGCGCCCCCACCTCAAACCTCAGCGCGGCCGATGCCGCGGTACCGGCCGCGGCGGCCGCCGTGCCCGCGGTGAACCAGACCCTGCTCGAGCGCTGCATCAGTCTCGCCAGCCAGGCCGCGGACTCCGCTCACAAAGGCGCCGACATCGCCCAGAAGGCCGCCGGCCTGCCCTTCGCCGGCGCCAGCGCCAGGACCAACGCCGACGCCGCGGCGACCAAGGCCAACGACGCCAGCGGGCTGCTGAGCGACTTCAAGAACCTGCAGAGCGGCCAGGCCCCCTCCCCCACCGGCACCCTCGCGCAGACCGCGAGCGGCTCTCTCAACCTCGGCGAGCGCCTCAAGGGCCTGCCCGGCGCGGCGGTGCTGCAGCAGATCTTCGCGGTGCCGGGCCTCGGCGATGCCCTGATCAAGAACCTGCCGGTCGACAAGGTGCCGGGATTCGATGCGATCAAGGGGCTGCTCGGGAAGTGAGATCGATTCCGCGCACCGGGAAGTGGTTCCGGTACGCGGGGGTCGATGCGAGATCGTAGACGGACGCCGATGGCGCAGCGAGACCAACAGCCCAGGGCTTCGCCCTGCTGATTTCCCACACGTCGCAGTAGTCGGGCTCAGACCGGCTTATCGGCCCTGCCCTGTACGATGTGTCGCCCGCTCCGCGGGCTCTCGACGCACGCGATCGACCTGACGAGTGGGTAATGAGCAGGGCTTCTCCCTGGGCTGTTTGCCTGACCGCGCCGTTGGCGCTCCGGGCGGACGGCCGGACGACTCCGAAAGGTGGGTACGGACCATCGACAATGGATTCCCGACCTCGACCCGCGTGATTCCGACATGTCACGCGACACGTAACCGAGCAGTTGGCGCACCCCCGCCATTCCCCGCGTTAGATCCGCCGACCATCCCCCTACTGCCCTGTGGACGGACCGCCCGCCGGTCCGTCCCGGCCGCAGTCCCGGCCGTGGCCTGCCCATCCCCGCGAGGATCTTCCCATGCCCACGTCTCCGCTCACCACGCCCACCAGGGCCATCGCCACCCTGGTCCTCGCCCTGGCCTCCAGCACGGCCATGGCCGCGGTCGGCGACGGCTTCTGGCACACCGACGGCGGCACATTGCGCGACGCGGCGGGCAACGTGGTCCATTTCAGCGGCACCAACTGGAATGGCATGGACAGTCCGAACCTCATCCCGCACCGGCTCTGGGGAGGTACCAACCACACCATCGAGAAGCACCTCGACGAGATGAAGGCCGCCGGCCTCAACCTCATCCGCCTGCCTTTTTCGTCGGAGATCTTCATTGCCGGGCAGAAGCCGCTGCAGGCCGCGATCGATCCCACCGTCAATGCCGACCTGCTCGGCAAGACCTGCCTGGAGGTCCTCGACCGCATCGTCGCCTCCGCGGGTCAGCGTGGCATCCGCATCATCCTCGACTACCACCGCCGCGTCGCGGGCTCGGCCTCCGAGGACGGCCTGTGGTACGATGGCGCCCATCCCGATGCCCAGTGGATCGCCAACTGGGTAGCCCTGGTCGGCCGCTACAAGAACAACCCGACCGTGGTCGGCGGCGACCTCTTCAACGAGGTGCACGCATCCGTCACCTGGAATGCCGATGGGGTCGATCCCGACCACAACTGGCGCTGGGCGCTCAAGCGCTGCGGCAATGCCATCCTCGCGGTGAATCCGCACTTCCTGATCTGCGCGCAGGGCCTCGATCAGTACCAGGGCGAGGGCGGATGGTGGGGCGAGGTCCACACCGGCGAGCACGACTTCCCGCTGACGCTCGACGTGCCCAATCAGCTGCTCTACGAGATCCACGACTATGGCCCGGTGGTGTTCGACCAGCCCTTCCACCAGGCCTCTGCGGGCTTTCCCGGCAATCTGCCGGGCTTCTGGGATCACCTGTGGGGCCATCTCTTCAAGACCGGCACCGGTCCGGTGTGGGTCGGCGAGTGGGGCAGCTTCCTCAATGAGGCCGAAGCCGTCGCCGCCTTCCCCGGCAACGCCTCGATGCCCGACCGCGCCCATCGTGAGGTCACCGGCTGGTTCCCGGCCCTGCGCACCTACATCCACGACAACAACCTGTCGTGGACGTGGTGGACGTGGACAGCCGACTCCGGCGACACCGGCGGCCTGCTCAAGGAGGACAACACCGTCAACGCCGCCAAGGTGGCGATGATCGCCTCGGTCACCTATCCCGCCTTCGCCCCCTCCGGTCCGCTTACCACCCCGCCGAACGGCCCACCGACCGCGGTCATGACCGCCACTCCGACCTCCGGCACAGCACCCTTGGTGGTGGCGTTCAACGCCAGCGGCTCGAGCGATCCCGACAGCGACCCGCTGACCTTCGCCTGGTCCTTTGGCGATGGCAGCGCCACGGCAACCGGCAGCACGGCAAGTCACACCTACGTCGCAGCAGGCGAATTCACCGCCACCGTCACGGTGAGCGACGGCCATGGTCACAACCTCTCCGCGACCAGGACCATCACCGTCAGCAGCGCTGGCGGTGGAAGTGGTGGCGGAGGGACCGGCGGTAGTTCAAGCACCCCATTCAGCGGCACCGCCATCAGCCTGCCCGGCACCATCCAGGCCGAGAACTTCGACAATGGCGGCGAGGGCGTCGCCTACCACGACAGCGACGTGATCGACAATGGCGGCGTCGGGCGGACCAGCGAAGGCGTCGACGTGGAGACCGTCGCCGGCGTCACCGACGTCGGCTGGACGGCGACCGGCGAATGGCTGAAATACTCGGTCGCAGTCGCCAGCACGGGGTCGTACACCATCGGTCTGCGCGTCGCCAGCGATGGCGGCAGCGCCACCATCCATCTCGAGGACGAGACCGGCGCGCACCTCGGCGGCAGCATTGCCGTCAGCAGCACTGGCGGCTGGCAGAACTGGACGGTCGTCAGCACTACCGCAACCCTGAGCGCGGGCAGCCACGTCTACAAGGTGGTCTTCGATGCGGTAACCCTGGGCGCCAACCTCGACAGGATCCAGGTCGACCCCGTCGTCGCAGGCAGTGGTGGTGGTGGCGGCGCGGTCACCGGCGGCGGCGCGACCTCGGGCCCTCAGGGTGGCAGCAGCGGCTGCGGCAGCGGTTTCGCGGTCGCCATCAGCATGGTGATGGCGTTCCTCGGCATGCGCCTGCGCGGCCAGCGGCCGTGAGCGCAGCTGATGGACGGCGCCGACCGGCGCCGTCCACGGCTCAGGCCAGGTCGGGCAGCGGCCGCCGGCCGTCGCCCAGGGCATCGACCGGGCAGTCCATGCGCGCGAGCAGGGCCATCAGCAGGTCGCAGAAATTGCCCTCGCACTGGCGCACGTAGCGGCCGGTGCGCAGGCCGCCAGCGTGGCCGGCGACGATGGTCGGCAGGTTGACGTGGTCGTGGGCGTCGCCATCGCCCATGCCCGAGCCGTACAGCACCAGGGTCTGGTCGAGCAGCGAGCCGGCGCCCTCGCGGGTAGCCTTGAGGCGGTCGAGGAAGTAGGCGAGCTGGGTGACGTGGTGGATATTGATCCGCCGGACCTTCTCAAGTTTCTTCGGATCGTGGCCGTGGTGCGACATCTCGTGGTGGTTTTCGGGCACGCCGATCTCGGGATAGCTGCGCCCGAAGGCCTGGCTGAACATCAGCGTCGAGACGCGCGTGCTGTCGCTCTGATAGGCGAGCGCGATGAGGTCCAGCATCAGCCGCGCGTGCTCGTCGAAGCGCCCGGGGATGCCGGCCGGCACCTCGAGCTGGACGTTGCCGGTAGGGCCGTGGTCCGCGGCCTTGCGCTCGATGCCCTGGATGCGCGCCTCGACCGAGCGCACGCTGTCGAGATACTCGTCGAGCTTGCGCCGGTCGTCGCGGCTCACCTGCCGGGCGAGAGTCTGCGCATGCGCGCCGACCAGGTCGAGGATGCTGCGGTTGAGCGAGGCCTCGCCGTAAGCGTTGCGCCCGGTCAGCGACGACGATGAGAACAAACGGTCGAACACCGCGCGCGGATCGATCTCGCGCGGATTGGGCTGCGTCGGCGAGCGCCACGAGATGTGCGCGTGGTAGGCGCAGCTGAACCCCTGGTCGCAGTTGCCGGCGGAGCGCCCCGCCTGCAGGCCGAGCTCGAGCGAAGGCAGCTTGGTCGCCTGGCCGATGCGGCTCGCGATCAGCTGGTCGGCCGAAACCGCATTGCGCACCACCTCCGACTGCGCGGCGCTGCCGGTCAGCCAGGTCGCGGTCTCGCGCGCGTGGTGGGCGCGGTTGTCGCCCTCGGCCATGCGGTGGCGCAGACCGCCGAGCACCAGCAGATCGGCGGCGTGGCGCGCCAGCGGGTCGAGCACTGCGGGCAGCGCGTCGCGGCACAGCGCCAGGTCGGTCTGCGCCGGCGCCGGCCAGAAATTGGCGTTGTCGACGCCGTGCGGCACGTAGATGAAGCAGATGCGCTTGACTGCGGCCGGTTGGGCGGCGCGCGCCGGCGTGTCGGCCCAGCCCATGGTCTCGAGCAGCGGCAGGGACAGCGCGGCGCCGAGGCCACGCAGGACGGTGCGGCGGGAGAGCGGCAGGTTCATGGCTGGGCCTTGGTGGGGGCTGGCGACGCGCCCGCGGCGTCCGCGACCTGCTGGCCGGAGCGGCGGTGGCCGAACGGGAAGCTGAGCGCGGTCTCGATGACGATAGTGTCGAAGCGCTGACCGCTGGCCGCGGTCTTGGCGACGATGTCGTCGAGGACCGCGTCGTCGGTGTACTGCAGGGCGCGGCCAAGCGCGTAGGTCAGCACGCGCTTCGCGAGCACCCGCGCGAGGTCGTCGAGATGCTTGGTGATGAGCTTCTTGAGCTCCGCCGGGCCGTCGAATTTCAGCTTGCCGGGCAGCTCGCCGGTGGCGTCGATGGGCGCATCGCCGAGCTTCTCGCGCCAGTGCGCGTGGCGGTCGAAGTTCTCCAGGCCGAAGCCGATCGGATCCATGACGCGGTGGCAACCCGCGCAGGCCGCGCGCTGGCGGTGGATCTCCAGCACCTGGCGGTCGGTGGCGTGCGGGTTCTCCTTGCGCGTGAACTGCAGCTGCGGGATGTCGGGCGGCGGTGGCGCCGGCGGCTTGTCGAGCACCTCCTCGACGATCCAGCGCCCGCGCCGCGTCGGGCTGGAGCGGTCGGGGTGGGAGTTCGCCACCAGCAGCGCGCCGAGGGTGAGGATGCCGCCGCGCCGCCCGTCGCTGAGCGGCACCAGGCGCATCTCGTCGCCGGTCACGCCGGGGATCCCATAGAACGTCGCCAACGCCTGGTTGAGGAAGGTGTATCCCGGATCGATGAAGTCGCCGACGCTGCGTCCGTCGCGCAGGATGTGCCCGAACAACCCGGTGGCCTCGGCGACCATCGCCTGGCGCACGGCGTCCGGGAACTCGCCGTCGTCGTGGTGCTTCTCGACGCGCCCGGATGGCTCGACCAGGTTGCGCAGCAGCAGCCACTGGCCGGCGAAGTTGTCGATGAAGCCCTGGCAGCGGGCGTCAGCGATCATGCGGACTATCTGAGCCCGCTGGACAGCGGGCTCGTGCAGCTGACCGGCGGCGGCGAGTTCGAGCAACGCCGCGTCGGGCGGGCCCGACCACAGGAAATAGGACATCCGGCTGGCCAGGTCGTAGTCGTCGAGACGGCTGTTGCCGTCGTGGTCGGCGACGCCCTCGCGCTCGATGCGGAAGAGGAATTCCGGGCTGACCAGCACCGCCTTGAGCATCTCCTTGACCGCGCGCGGGAAGCTGCGGCCCTGCTGGTCGGCGAGATCGAACACGCTCAGCAGCAGGGTGAGCTGCGCGGGCGTCGCCGGCCGGCGGTAGGCGCGGCCGGCGAAGCGCTCGGCGATGCGCGTCGCCGCGGCGCGCTTGGTGAGGCCCGACCCCGGTGAGGCGATCAGCACGCTGC
>JACDGQ010000134.1 GCA_013821615.1 Planctomycetota bacterium | reverse complement strand
GCCATCAGCCATCCGGTGCCGCAGGCCGCCGCGGCGCCGGCCGGCGGAGCGGCGGCGAGCGATTCCGCGGTCACGTCGGCGCAGGTGGTGCATATCGGTGCGACCGACTGGCACGACGGCGCCGGCTGGGAGGGCGATCTGGTCGACGGCGCCATTCGCGCGCGCCTGCAGCCCGACAACCGGGTGACGCGCATCATCCTGCCACTGCGGCGGCCCGACGGCTACCTGCGCTTCGCCCACGGTCTGCGCTGCACGCTGCGCGTGCACGTCGACCAGGCGACCACTTGCGCACTGCTCCTGGTCTGCGACCGCGCGGATGGCGGCGACTGGCTCGGCAACCTCCAGGGCGAACGACTCCTCGCCGCCGGTGACCAGGAGCTGGTGCTGGGCAGCGACGACCTGCGCCCGGTCGCCGGCACCGGCCTGCCCATGCCACCCGGCAGCCGCATCGTCGGCATCGCGGTGATGGCGTGGGGGCCCGCGGCCGATCTGCGCCTGCGGGATGTCGAGTTGCGGCGGTGAGCGCGGCGCGGCGCTGTTCCGTCCCAGTTTGGTCGCCTCCGCGTCGGCTTGAAGATTTCTATCTAACTGTCTTATATAACTGTATTTCCGACTATTATTTCAGAGAATTATAGGTTAACCCCGCGAGCGCTGACGGTCCCCGGGCTGCAGCGGAGAATACGTTGGCCACTTCCTTGTAACCTTTTTGAAACCAGTAACGTTAATACTAACGTGAAGCCACAACCCCGCGTCACCCGCTTATGGCTCCCGGCCCAACCCGGGTGTCCTACGTGCGTCGGCCGCCCGCCACAGCAACCGGGAAGGGGCGGAGGACCTGGTGCAGGAGGCCGCCCTCGCGGCATTCCTGCAGCCATGTTGAGATGCCTACGGTCTAAGGACTTCCGGCGAAAAGCTCAAAGTTGCTCCACGGCAGGATCACCCGCCTGCAACCGGACCACAAAACCATGAAAACCACGCTCCGCACTCTCACTGCGCTCTTCGCCACCTTGATGGTGACCCCTCTGTTGTGCCTCGAGCAACCAGCATCGACGAATCCCGTCGAACCGCCCATGGAGATTGGCGTGCCGATTGCCGCCGGCCCGTGCGCGCCCACCTGGAAATCGCTCGGCGATACCTTCGCATGTCCCACGTGGTGGCGGCAGGCAAAGATCGGGATGTGGCTGCACTGGGGGCCGCAGTCGGTCGGCGAAGATGGCGACTGGTATGCCAAGTGGATCTACATGCCAAGTCATGCGTGGGGTGATTCCACGCGGGTCTACCCCGATCACCTCGCCCGCGTGGGTCATCCCAGCGTCACTGGCTACAAGGACATGTTGCCGCTGTGGAAGGCGGAAAAATGGGATCCGGACAAACTCATGGCGCTCTACAAGCGGGCCGGTGCCCGCTACGTGATCGGTCAGGGCATGCACCACGATAATTTCGATCTGTGGGACTCCAAATACCAGCCCTGGAACTCCGTGAAGATCGGGCCGCACCGCGACATCCTCGGCGACTGGCGGAAAGCAGCGCAGAAGGAGGGCCTGCGCTTTGGTATCGCGTTCCATGGCGACTATTCGCTGTGGTGGTATCAGCCGGCGTTCCTGGCGGACATCGTCGGTCCGCTTGCAGGCGTGCCCTACGACGGCGCGCAGGATTACGCCGGCAAGGAAACCTGGTGGCAGAAGATGGGGTTGGATCTGAAAGACCTCTACGGCATAGACCTCAAAGACGATGTCGCCTTTCCCGAGAATTTCACGGGCGATCCGCACGAGTTCCGCATGCGCGATCCGCTGACGCACGGGATTCCGGACGGCGACTTGCGTGTGCACCGAGATTTTGCCGCTTGGTTTGCGACGAAATGGACGCGGCGCGTGATCGACGCGATCGACCAGTTCTCGCCGGACTTCATCTACTTCGACGGCGGCCGCAGCTACCCATTCTGCGGTTACGGAACCGGTCGCGGCCTGCGCGCCGACGCCACGGCGCGCGTCATCGCCCATCTCTACAACAAGAGCATCCTCCAGAACGCTGGCAAACTCGAAGCGATGGCCTTCACCAAGGGCTCCGATGATCCCCGTGCCGTTGCCGCCAACTTCGAGTCGGAATTTCCAGCCGGCATCAAGCGCGATCAGCCGTGGCAGACCGAAGTCGGTCTGGGCGAGTGGTTCTACTACAAAGGGACGTTCTATGAGAGCGGCATGGTCATCCACCAGATGCTGGAAGCGGTTTCGCGCGATGGCAACTACGCCATCAATATCCCGCTCACCCCGTCGGGCGAGCTCGATCCCGGTGGTTTGAAGACGCTGCAGGACATGGGTGACTGGATGGACGTGAACAGCGAGGGCATCCACGATTCCAACGCCTGGGATGCCTGGGGCGAAGGCAGCGTCATCATGAAGCCCGGCAATCTCGATCACGACCATGCCCAGACCCCCTACACCGGCAAGGACATCCGCTTCACGGCGAAAAACGGCTCCGTTTACGCCTGGCTGATGGCGTGGCCCGGCGACGGGCAGGCCGTCATCAGGTCGCTCGCCACGCCGGCGGGCAAGGTCACCGGCGTTGAATTGCTCGGCTGCACGAAGACGTTGGACTGGCAGCAGACGGATGCGGGACTGACGGTTCATCTGCCTGCCGACCAGCCGTGCCATTTTGCCTACGGCCTGAAGATATCCGGAGAAAGCCTCAAGGCTTCGCCACCGCAGCCTTGAGTAAATGCAGCCGGATCACTGAATAGGAAACCCATGAAATCAGCAATACGCATGCTCACCGCGCTCTTCGCCACCCTGCTGGTGACAGCCCTGCCGGCCCTCGAGCGACCAGCATCACCGATTGCAGCCGAACCGGCTGTCCACGCTGCGCCCGCCGCACACGCGTGGGCGCCCAAACACGCCGCGCTGATGACGAGATGGGCCGCGCAGGTCGACCCCAAAGCGCCGCTCCCCGAATATCCGCGCCCGCAAATGGCGCGCGCCGAATGGCAGAATCTCAACGGCATCTGGCAATTCCAACCGGGCGCAGCAGGCGACGCGACACCGACCGGAAAGACGCTGAGCAGCGAGATTCTCGTCCCGTATCCCGTCGAATCGGCGCTGTCGGGCGTCATGGAGCATCACGAACGGCTGTGGTATCGCCGCACCTTCACCGTGCCCGCCGCGTGGAAAGGGCGCCAAGTGATGCTCAACTTCGGCGCCGTCGACTACGAGGCGCAGGTCTTCGTCAACGGCCAGAGCGTCGGTACGCACACCGGCGGTTACGAAGAGTTTTCCTATGACATCGCACCCTTCCTGAAGGGCGATGGGCCGCAGGAACTGCTGGTGCGCGTCTTCGACTCGACCGGCAGGGACGGTCAGCCGCGCGGCAAGCAGACGACGACCGCGGGTGGCGTCATGTATACCTCCACGACCGGCATCTGGCAGACCGTGTGGCTGGAACCAGTCGCTGCCAGTTCGATCGCCAGCCTTCATCTCGTGCCCGATGTCGACAAGGGCGTCGTCATCGTCACCATCAGCGCGCCCGCAGCCACGGCGACGACCCAGGCCATCATCCAAATCCGCGACGGTGGAAATGTCGTCGGGACCGTCACGGCCATGGCCAATGACTCGGTCTCCATCCCGATTCCCAATGCCAAAGCGTGGTCGCCGGATTCACCATTTCTCTACGACGTGAACGTCACGCTGCAAAACGGGAAAACCGTGATGGACCAGGTTTCCAGCTATTTCGGGATGCGCAAGATCTCACTGGGGCAGGATGGCGGCTTCACCAGGATGCTGCTCAACAACACCTTCGTTTTCCAGATGGGCCCGCTCGATCAGGGCTTTTGGCCCGACGGCATCTACACCGCGCCAACCGACGAAGCCTTGCGCTCTGACATCGAGGCCGAGAAGCTGTTGGGCTTCAACATGGTTCGCAAGCACATCAAGGTCGAGCCGGCGCGCTGGTACTACTGGGCCGACAAGCTGGGCATCCTGGTGTGGCAGGACATGCCATCGCCCGCCTCCGCCACCGACAAGCCCGCCTTCGCGAAGCAGCTGGTGAACATGATCCAGTCGCACTGGAATTCGCCCGCGATCATCATGTGGGTGATCTTCAACGAGAGCGGTGGGCGCCATGATACCGCCGAGCTGGTCAATAAGGCCAAGGCGCTCGATCCGTCGCGCCTGGTCAACCGCGATAGCGGCGCGGGCTACGAGAGCGACGCGCCCGGGGAAGACGGCAAGATCGGCGACGTGGACGACGTTCACTCCTATCCGCCGCCTGCGCATCCGGCGCCCGACGCGCATCAGGCGGCGGCGTGCGGCGAATACGGCGGCATCGGCCATCTGCTCAAAGGCCATCTCTACCGGGGCGACGACTTCGCCTACGAGACCTACACGATGGCCGCGACGCAGGAGGATCTCCACGACGGCTACGGCGTGTTCACCGCCCACCTGAAGGATTACCGCGAAAACTTCGGCCTGAGCGCGGCGGTTTACACCGAAATCACCGACGTGGAAACCGAGATAAACGGCCTGCTCTCCTACGACCGCGTGCTTAAAGTCGACCCGGCCCGCATCCGCCTGGCCAACGCGCTCCAGTATGTGCTGCCGACCTATCAGGCCATCTTGCCCACCTCGCAAACTGCGAGTCAGTCCTACAAGTACGTTTTCGCTCCGCCCGCGCCGAAATGGAGCGACATGAACTTCGACGATTCGGCCTGGATGAGCGGGCCGGGCGGATTTGGCACCGGCGCGCCGGGCGCCGGCCTGCTGGGCACGGTCTGGAACACGCCCGACGTGTGGCTGCGCCGAAATTTTACGCTGCCTAAGCTGAGTTCCGAGGCCTTGAACAAAGTGCTGCTGGCCGACTTTCACGACGATGACTTCGAGGTTTACCTCAACGGCGTCCTGGCCTACCGGAAAACCGGCTACATCTTCCGCGACTACGAATATTCGCTGCTCTCGGACGCGGCGAAGGCGGCGTTGGTCGTGGGCGGCGACAACATGATGGCGGTGCATTGTCATCAGCTCACCGGCGGGCAGTATGTGGATGTCGGTTTGGTACTGAAGGTCCCAGCGGCGGGCAAGTAGGTGGGGTCCGATATAGTGCGCCTCAACACCGGCGCTCTTCGACATCGGCAGACGGACGCGCCGATCGGCGGCCCGAGTTGAGGGCGGGGCGGAACTTCCCCAAGGCGACGCAACCAGTCAGGATCCCTGGACACTCACCAATGAAACACACCGCTACCTATTTCACCGCGCTGCTGCTGGCTGCAATGGGCGTGCCTTGTAGCGGAGCAGTAGGGCCTTCCTGCCATTACGAGGCAACGCACCGTACGCTGACCGTCCTTCTCGATGGAAGGGATCGGTTCAGGTACGTCTTCAACAAGGGCGGTGCCATCAATGGCATCTTCGATCTGCAGATCGCTCCCGCGCAGAACCTGATTGGACCGTCGTTTCAGGGGGAATCCACGGACCGGGTCATCCAATGGACGTATTGGAACGCACGTTATGAAGTGCCGGTAAATCCGGTAGGCGATCACGACAAGCGTGCGAATGTCACGATGGAAGGATCATTCGGCGACGCGGCGACCTGCGATGTGATCCTTGCACCCGAGAGTGGGACGCGCCTCATCCTCCAATTCAAATCACGCATCCAGCACTGGTTCTACGCCAACCTGGACCAATACGGCAAGCCCGACTTCGAGACGAGCTCGACCTACGAAGTGCTTGATGATGGCAGCCTGAAACTCTCGCGCAGCGTCACGCGGCGTCCATGGAGACTGACGCACATCAACGAAATGAGCTGGAACGGCTCATCTCGCTTGGTCACGGCGCGCGCCGAGACCACGATGGTGTGTGAATACCTCGGGCATGGCTCGCAGACGTCGTATTTCGAGGCGTGGTCACCCTTCGATCACCGTCCGCTCCCTTTGCAGAAACATGGCAAAGGCACTTTCAGCGACGATGGCTACCGTTTCTGGAAACCGCAGGATCTGGGCGGCTGGGCGATGGCCTACGGCGACCAGCAGGCCGTAGCGATGGTATTCGGGAAAACCGAGATGGGCGACCAAACGCACCGGCTTCAGGTGGGCTTCAACAAACTGGATCAGCCTCAGGAGCACTTGAACATCCTGCTGCCCGCCGTGGAGGTCTCCTGGCCCGACGACGCGACCCTGACCCAGGTACTCATCATCGTTGTCGGGGTGCCTGCCGATGTGGAACGCCGCGCGACAGCCTTGGCCGACACCGTGCCTGTCCCCACCATGATTGATTCCAAATAAAGCACCATCACCTGCCGTAGCGTGTCCATCCGGCCGTGTCTGGGTGGCTGGACGAACACGCCGGACCACGGAACCATGAAAACAACGCTCCTCATTCTCGCTGTGCTCTGTGCAACGCTGCTGGCGACACCACTGCTGTGCCTTGAGCAACCAGCATCACCGCCTCCAGTCGAACCGCCGCCGACATTTGGTGAGGTGGCCTATGGTCGATCACCCAAGCAGATGTTGACCTTCTGGCGTGCGAAATCAGACCAGCCGACGCCCTGGCTGTTCCACATCCATGGCGGCGCCTGGACGAGTCAGCAGCGGATCTTCGGCTTGGTCACGGTGCCCGGCCTGGTGCAGGACATGCTCGATCACGGGATCTCGGTGGTGACGGTGGACTATCGTTTTCTCGACGAAGCCACAGCCGACGGCCTCTATCCGCCAGTCACAGGGCCGATGTTCGACTGCGCGCGAGCGCTGCAGTTTGTCCGGAGCAAGGCCACGGAGTGGAATCTCGATAAGCAGCGGGTCGCCCTGTGCGGCGATTCGGCGGGGGGCTGCACGGCGCTCTGGCTGGCGTTTCACCGTGATCTTGCCGATCCAACGAGCGACGATCTGGTCGCCCGCGAATCCACGCGGCCCCTGTGCGTCGCCGTGCAGCACCCACAGACCACCCTGGATCCCCAGCAGATGAGAGACTGGATTCCCAACATCGACTACGGTGACAGGGCTTTCGGCATCAACGGCGATGCGGCGAAAAGGCTGGCTTCCTTCGAGGTCTTCCTGGCCGAGCGCGGGAAACTCCTGCCCGTGATCAACGAGTATTCCCCTTACGCGCTGGTCACCCGGGATGCTCCGCCCGTATACATGTTCTATTATTCGGTGCCGGCCATCGGCCAAATTCAGCAAGACAGCGTACATAGTGCAAACTTTGGCGCGAAATTGCAGGAAAAATGCCAACTCCTGGGTGTCGCGTGCGAGTTGGTCTATCCGGGGGCGCCGGGCATCGAGGCCAACCCGTACCATAAGATCTATTTTGAGAAGTATTTCATTGGAAAACTCCTCGGTTCAAAATGATATGAACGAATCCCGAAGCTGAACTCTGCTGACGCACCCACGGCATGTTCCGCCCTCCGGGCCACCCCATTGCCACTCTGCTCTGCGGCCCTCTGCGGCGTTCTTCGTCTCTGCGGTGAGGCACGACCTCAGATACCTTGCGGCTCGGTGGTTCACAGGCTCGTGCGGGTACGATGCGGGGTCTCGGGTCGAAGGTTCCAGGCTCGGGGTCTGCCCCCCTCCCGTACAACGTTCCAGATTCCCCTCAGCGCTTCCCCTTGCCTCCCGTACGTACTGCCACAGCATACGCAAACGTTTGCGCAAACCATGACCTTAAAACGCATAGCCCAGCTCACCGGCGTCAGCATCGCCACCGTGTCCCGTGTCCTGGCGGGCAAGGGCGAGGCCAACCGCATCACCCCGGCGACCGCGGCGGCGGTGACGGCGGCGGCCGCGCGCATCGGTTTCCGG
>JACDGQ010000133.1 GCA_013821615.1 Planctomycetota bacterium | reverse complement strand
GCCCTGCACCACGCCGCCTTCGCCGCGGCCGGCGCCTTCCTGCTGCGCATCGGCGGGGCCGGAGTCGCCGCGGTGATCCTGGGCAGCCAGCCGCACGGCACCGCCGCGCTGCTCAGCATGGCGCTGTGCCTGGGCGCGGCCCTGGCCCTCGAGATGCGCACCTGGATCCGCACCGTGAACCGTCCGGCAGCGCCCGCGGCGGCCGCCCTTGGAGAGTCAGCCCGTGCCTGAGCCCGTCGCGGAAACCACGCCTTCGCCAGCAGCGGAGATCACCCAGGTCGCCGTCACCGGCACCGCTCCGGAAGCGCCCGCGCACCACGCCGGCCACCGCTACGATTTCAACGCCATCAACGCCAGCCACAACATGCCCTACTCGGCCATCGAGTGGGTGCACGGGCACCCGGCGCTGATCCTGAACGCAGCCGACTACGCCCAGGCCAACTTTGCGAGCCTGAGCGAGAGCCCCGAGTTCGCCAAGGCCGATGGCGCGCCCTACACGGAGTGGGCGGCGCAGGTGGTGGCGCGCAAGGGCAAGGACTACCACGGCCCCGAGACCGCCGAGCTGGCCAAGGCCATGACCGTGGCGCGCGACGAGGCGTGGTTCGGCGCGCTGCCCCACGGGCTGTCGTTCTTCAACCACCAGACCTTCTGGAGCACGGTCGCGCTGAGCGTCACCGCGCTGATCCTGCTGGTGTTCGCGCGGCGCAAGCCCGAGCAGCACAAGCCGGTCAACCGCTTCCAGCACATCGTCGAGTCGCTGGTGCTGTTCGTGCGCGACGACATCGTGCGCCCGAACATCAAGCACCACCCCGAGGCCTGGACGCCGTTCTTCGCGAGCTTCTTCCTCGCCCTGCTGGTGTGCAACCTGTTCGGCCTGATCCCGCTGTTCGGCACCGCCACCGGCAACATCGGCGTGACCGCGGCGTTCTCGCTGATCACCGCCTTCCTCATGCTCTTCATGGGCATCAAGGAGAACGGCCCGGTGATGTTCTGGATCAAGCTGGTGCCCGTGCACTGGTCGTGGAACCCGGGCGCGATGCTGCTGTGGTTCTTCCTGCTCTTCACCGAGTTGCTGCAGCTGGTCATCCGCCCGCTGGTGCTCGCCATCCGACTCTTCGCCAACATGCTCGCCGGGCACAGCGTGCTGCTCGTGTTCGTCAGCCTCGGCTTCATCATCTACTCCTCCGCGCCGCACGGCGAGCACGGCAGCCTGGCGATGGCCGGCGCGATGGGCGTCTTCGGCTGGCTGATGACGGTCGCCTTCTACGCCCTCGAACTGCTCGTCGCCCTGCTGCAAGCCTACATCTTCGTCCTGCTCAGCGCCGTGTTCATCGGCATCTGCGCCCATCCCGAGCACTGATCCCTTCCGCGCTCCTGCGCACCCACCCCGCCTCTTCAAGCCTCACCAGCGCGCTCTGCGCAAAGGATCGACCATGACCGACCTCGCCACCATCGCCCAGGCCCTCACCAGCTCGCTGCCCGCGGTCGACACCGTCGTCCAGACGGTCGCCGACTTCAAGCCCATCGGCAAGGGCATCGCCTACGGCGCGGCCGCCGCCGGTTCGGGCGTCGGCATCGGCCTGGTGGTCGCCGCCACCCTGTCCGGCATCGCCCGCCAGCCCGAGCAGGCCGGCGCCCTGCGCGGCCTGATGTTCCTCGGCATCGGCTTCATCGAAGCCCTCGCCCTGATCGGTTTCGTGCTCGTCTTCATCCTCTGAGCCGTCCCGTCGGCGCCGCCGGCCCGTGCCGGCGGCGGTCACCCGCACGCCTCTGACCTGGGATCCGCCATGGATGAATTCCTCAATTCGAACCTCGCCAGCTTCATCTGGGGCCTGGCCGCGTTCGTGGTCTTCGTGCTCATCCTGCTCAAGCTGGCGGTGAAGCACGTGCTCGCCGCGGTCGACGCGCGCGAGGCCCGCATCGCCCGCGAGCTCGCCGAATCCGAGGCCGCCTACGTCAAGGCCAAGCAGACCGAGGCCGATCTCGCCGCGCAGATGAAGGGCGCCGAGGCGCGCATCGCCGAGCTGATCGCCGAGGCCAAGCGCGACGCCGAGTCGCTCAAGGCGCGCACCATCGAGAGCAGCCGCGGCGAGATCGAGGCGATCCGCACGCGCTCGCTGCGCGAGATCGAGGCGGCGCGCCACGCCGCCATCGTCCAGCTCAAGCAGGCGGTGGCCGAGGTCGCGATCCAGGTCGCCGAGAAGATCGTGCGCGAGAAGCTCGACGCCGGCGCCCAGCAGCAGGTGGTCGGCAGCGCGCTCGAGGCCTACGAGGCCCGCCTGGCCAAGGTCAACTGAGATGGCCGCGGGAACCGTCGCCGGCGTCTACGCCCAGGCCCTGCTCGAGCTCGCCGATGAGCGCGGCAAGCGCACCGCCGTGGTCACCAGCTGCCGCGAGGTCGCGGAGCTGCTGACCGGCGCGCTGATCGCCAGCCTCGACGACCCGCGCCTGGGCAAGGCGCGCGCCAAGGAGGCGGTGGCCAAGGCGCTCGCCGGCCAGGCCGAACAGGAGGTCCTCGACCTGCTGCTGCTGCTGATCGACCGCAACCGCCTCGCCGATGCACCAGCGATCATCGCCGAGGCGGTGCGCAGCGCCGAGGTCCAGGTCGGCCTGGTGCGCGTGCGCGTGACCAGCGCCCACCCGCTGACCGCGGCCGAGTCCGGCCTGATCGGCGAGCGCCTCAAGCGCGCGCTCGGCCCGGGTGTGGTCATCGAGGCCGCCACCGACCCGGCACTCATCGCCGGCATCGTGCTGCGCTTCGGCGACACCCAGGTCGACGCCAGCGTACGCCGCCAGCTCGCCGACATGAAGCAGACCATCCTCGCCGCCCCCGTGAGCAGCCAGCTCTGGGACGGGTGAGCGACCCCCTCTTTCTCATGACCGATTTCCTCAAGGAGTTCCCGTGAAGATCCGCGCCGATGAAATGACCGCCGTCATCAAGGACCAGCTGAAGAGCTATGGCGCCCAGCTGGTGATCGACGAAGTCGGCACCATCGTGCAGGTCGGTGACGGCATCGCCCGCATCACCGGGCTTTCGGGCATCATGTCCGGCGAGATGATCGAGTTCAGCAACGGCTCCTACGGCCTGGCGCTGAACCTCGAGGAAGGCAACGTCGGCGCGGTCATCCTCGGCGAGTACACCTCGCTCAAGGAAGGCGACGTCGCCAAGCGCACCAAGCGCGTGCTCGAGGTGCCGGTCGGCCAGGCGCTGCTCGGCCGCGTGGTCGACCCCCTCGGCCGCCCGATCGACGGCAAGGGCCCGATCGCCAACGAGGCCACCCGCCGCGTCGAGTCGCCGGCGCCCGGTCTGGCCGACCGCAAGAGCGTGCATGAGCCGCTGCAGACCGGCCTCAAGTCGATCGACGCGATGATCCCCGTCGGCCGCGGCCAGCGCGAGCTGATCATCGGCGACCGCAAGACCGGCAAGACCGCGATCTGCATCGACACCATCATCAACCAGAAGGGCAAGGGCGTCATCTGCGTCTACGTCGCCATCGGCCAAAAGGAGTCGACCGTCGCCGGCATCGTCAAGCTGCTCGAAGAGACCGGCGCGCTCGCCTACACCATCGTGGTCAGCGCCGCGGCCTCGCAGCCGGCGCCGCTGCAGTACCTCGCCCCCTACGCCGGCGCGGCGATGGCCGAGTACTTCATGTACAACACCTGGGAACACCAGGACGGCCTGCCCAAGCAGGTCGGCGGCAAGTACGTCCAACAGCCGGTCGGCTCCGGCGGCAAGGGCTTCGCCACCTTCATCGCCTACGACGACCTCAGCAAGCAGGCCGCGGCCTACCGCGAGATGTCGCTGCTGCTGCGCCGTCCGCCCGGTCGCGAGGCCTACCCCGGCGACGTGTTCTATCTGCACAGCCGCCTCCTGGAGCGCGCCGCCAAGCTGTCCGACAAGCTCGGCAACGGTTCGCTGACCGCGTTCCCGGTCATCGAGACCCAGGAGGGTGAAGTCTCGGCCTACATCCCGACCAACGTGATCTCGATCACCGACGGCCAGATCTACCTGCAGCCCGACCTGTTCAACGCCGGCCAGCGCCCCGCGGTCGACGTCGGCATCTCGGTGTCGCGCGTCGGCGGCGCCGCCCAGATCAAGGGCATGAAGAAGGTCGCCGGCACGCTGCGCCTCGACCTCGCGGCCTTCCGCGAGCTCGAGGCCTTCGCCCAGCTCGGCACCGAGCTCGACCCGACCACGCAGAAGCAGCTCGACCGCGGCGCGCGCATGGTCGAACTGCTCAAGCAGGGCCAGGCCCAGCCGCTGAACGTCGAAGACCAGGTGATGATGATCAAGGGCGCCGGCGAAGGCATGCTCGACGGCGCGCCGGTGGCGCTGGTCGGCACCTTCGAGAAGGAGTTCCTCGAGTTCGTCGCCAACGAGTACGCCGAGCTGCCCAAGGAGCTGCGCGACAAGAAGGCCTTCAGCGACGACGGCGAGAAGAAGTTCAAGGAGGCGACCAAGCGCTTCGTCGAGATCTTCAAGGGCAAGCACAAGCTGTGATTGCCACGGTCCGGAAGTCCGGAAGTCCGGAAGTCCGGAAGTCGGCTGCTGAACACATCGTTTTCGGAACCAGTAGCGGAATCACCATGCGCACGACGCGCCGAAATCCTGAACAGCAAGCGAGGCCGGGGCGGAAGACGCCAGCGGTCGCGCGAGACTTCCGGACTTCCGGACTTCCGGACTTCCGGACCGAGACCTGACCATGGCCAACCTCAGAGATATCCGCAAGCGCCGCAAGGGTGCCGCGAACACGCGCAAGATCACCCGCACGATGGAGCTGGTGGCGTCGGCGAAGCTCAAGAAGGCGCAGGACGCCGCGGCCGCGTCGCGGCCCTACGCCGACGGGCTGCGCGACCTGCTCAACACCATCGCCGCGGCGACCGGCGGCCGCTCCTCGCCGCATCCGCTGATGGTGGCGCGCCCGGCGAAGAAGGTGGCGATCCTGCTGCTGACCGCCGACCGCGGCCTGGCCGGCGCGTTCAACACCAACCTCATCGGCACCGCCACTGCGCGCGCGGTCGAGCACGAACGCGCCGGGCGCGCCGTCGACATCATCGCGGTCGGCAAGAAGGCGGCGTCGACGCTGGTCTTCCTCGGCCGCGCGGTGCGCGAAAGCCACGTCGGCGTCACCGCCGCGCCGACCTTCGCCAAGGCGGAGAAGCTCGCCAATGCGGCCATCGAGCGCTTCCTGGCCGCCGAGTACGACCTCGTCGAAGTGGTCTACTCGCGCTTCATCAGCCCGGCGCGCCAGGCCCCCGACCTCTACACCATGCTGCCCGCGGGGCAGGACGGCGCCAAGGCCGGCGGTGGCAAGGCCGTGGCCAAGGCCGACTTCATCTACGAGCCCGAGCCCGAAGACCTGCTCGCCACGCTCATCCCGCTGACCGTGCGCTCGGGACTGTTCAGCGCGCTGCTCCAGACCAACGCCTCGGAACACGCCGCGCGGCGCGTGGCGATGAAGAACGCCAGCGACGCCGCCGCCGATATGGTCAAGGCGCTCTCCAGCGCCTACAACCGCGGCCGCCAGGGCAAGATCACGCAGGAGATCGCTGAGATCACCGGCGCGGTCGAGGCGATGGCATGAGTACCGACAACCGTGCGGAGTGCGGAGTGCGGAGTGCGGAGTGCCTGGGCACCTCGTGCGCCGCGTCTCCCATGCCCCGCACCTCGCACTCCGCACTCCGCACTTCGCACCTTACCTGAGCAGGAATCACGTCATGGCCACTGCAACCGTCTCCTCCACCGGCAAAGTCGTCCAAGTCATCGGCTCGACGCTGGACGCCGAGTTCGACGTCCTGCCGGCGATCTACAACGCCCTCGAGATGGATATCACCGACCCGGCGACCGGCGCGCAGACCCGGCTGGTCGCGGAGGTCCAGCAGCACCTCGGCCGCAACCGCGTGCGCGCGGTCGCGATGTCGACCACCGACGGCCTGACCCGCGGCACCACCGTGCGCGACACCGGCCGCGCGATCGCCATGCCGGTCGGCGACGAGACCCTCGGCCGCATCTTCAACGTGCTGGGCGAGTGCGTCGACAACGGCCCGCAGGTCAGCGCCGCCTGCGTGCGCCGCACCATCCACGCCAAGGCCCCGGCCTTCGCCGACCTCAACCCCGAGACCGAGCTGTTCGTCACCGGCATCAAGGTCGTCGACCTGCTCGCCCCCTACGTCAAGGGCGGCAAGATCGGTTTGTTCGGCGGCGCCGGCGTGGGCAAGACCGTCATTTTGATGGAGCTGATCAACAACGTCGCCAAGGCCCACGGTGGCTTCTCGGTGTTCGCCGGCGTCGGCGAGCGCACCCGCGAGGGCAACGACCTGTGGAACGAGATGATCGAGTCCGGCGTCATCAAGGTCGAGAAGGACGAGCACGGCCACGCCAAGTGGGACGCCAACGGCCATCCCAAGCTGCTCGCCGGCGAGAGCCGCTGCTCGCTGGTCTACGGCCAGATGAACGAGCCGCCCGGCGCGCGCCTGCGCGTGGCGCTGTCGGCGCTGACCCAGGCCGAGCATCTGCGCGACGTCTCGGGCAAGGACGTGCTGCTGTTCGTCGACAACATCTTCCGCTTCACCCAGGCCGGCTCGGAAGTGTCGGCGCTGCTCGGCCGCCTGCCCAGCGCGGTGGGCTACCAGCCGACCCTGGCCAGCGAGATGGGCCAGCTCCAGGAGCGCATCACCTCGACGAAGAAGGGCTCGATCACCTCGATCCAGGCCGTCTACGTGCCTGCCGACGACTACACCGACCCGGCGCCGGCCAACACCTTCGCCCACCTCGATGCGACCACCAACCTGGCGCGCGGCATCGCCGAGAAGGGCATCTTCCCGGCCGTCGACCCGCTCGCCTCGACCTCGCGCATCATGCAGCCGCACATCGTCGGCGAGCGCCACTACAAGGTCGCCCGCGGCGTGCAGAAGGTGCTGCAGCGCTACAAGGACCTGCAGGACATCATCGCCATCCTCGGCGTCGATGAACTGAGCGACGACGACAAGCGCCTGGTCGCGCGCGCGCGCCGCCTCGAGCGCTTCATGTCGCAGCCGTTCGCGGTGGCAGAGCAGTTCACCGGCATGAAGGGCATCATCATGAAGCTGGAGGACACCATCCGCAGCTTCGAGGCGATCCTCACCGGCGACTACGACAAGCTGCCCGAGAAGGCCTTCATGTACGTCGGCACCATCGATGACGTCATCGCCAAGGCCGAGAAGGGCTGAACAGAAAGTCCGGAAGTCCGGAAGTCCGGGAGTCCGGAGGTCGGAAGACCGAGAGACCATCCGGACATCAGACTTCCGGACTTCCGGACCTCCGGACTTCCGGACTGCAAGCGCAGCGAGCAAAGCGAGCCCCATGACCCTCACCGTGCACATCATCACTCCCGAGAAGGCCTTGCCGCCGCGCCAGGCGGACCACGTCACCGTGCCCGCCTCCGAGGGCGACGCCGGCATCCGCACCGGGCACGCGCCCTACGTCGCGCAGCTGCGCAACGGCCGGCTGTTCGTGAAGAGCGCGACCAACCCGGATGAGAGCTGGGCGGTGCGCGGCGGCGTCGTGCAGGTCTACAAGGACGAGGTCAAGATCCTCACCGAGGGCGCCACGCCCGCGGCCGAGGTCAGCGAGAAGGACCTGCTGGTGCGCTTGGAGAAGCTCCTCGCCGCGACCTACGAGGACCCCATCGAAAAGGTCAAGGCCAAGGCCGAGGCGCAGTGGATCGTCTCGCAGCTGACGGTCGCGGGCAAGACCACGCCGGATATTTCGAAGATGGGGTGAGGCGCTTGGCGCCTTGCGCTGATGGCTGATGGCTGATGGCTGATGGCTGATGGCTGATGGC
>JACDGQ010000132.1 GCA_013821615.1 Planctomycetota bacterium | reverse complement strand
CGATCACGGTGTCGAAGGAGACGGTCTGCGCATCGAGCGCCACGTCCATCTGGCTGGCGGTGATTTCGCTGGCGATGGCCAGGAAGGCAGCGGCTTCGAGCGGCAGGATCTTCGCGGCCATCTCCTGGCCGGGCTGCTTGGCCATCTGCATGGCGGCGCGCTGCAGGCCCATGGTCATGAACGGACCGTAGGTGGCGAACAGCTTGTCGGGCGCGATCAGGATGCGCAGGTCGCCCTTCACCGGCGTGGCGATGAGGCTGGCGTACGAGGCCGCGACGCGCTCGCCCAGGGCCTGGCCATCGGGATCGCGCGCCAGGATGGCGAGATTGCCGACGGTCTTGCCCATGACCATGCCGAGCGCGGCGCCGGCGTCGAGGTAGCCCTGCGCCTTGGTGCTGGGCACGATGAAGGCCATGGTCGGCATCGGCACGCCGGGTGCGATCACCACGATCACCGGCTTGTTCTCGAGGGTCGAGAGCCCGGGATCGCCGAGCGAGCCGCCGAGCATCGCCGCGAGCATGCCCGGCTTGACCGTTTCAGGCGAGAAGCGCTGGGCGATCAGCTCGATGTGGGTCAGAGCGGTCTTGAGGTCGGGAATGATGATGGTGGCCAGCGCGGAGGCGTCGGGCTGCGCATCCGGCTTGGGCAGGGGCTCCTGGGCCGGGAGCGTGCCCAGGCCGATCAGGCTCAGGAGGAGGGCACTGCGGAGGCGCGGGAGGAGCGGCATGGGATCGCCTTCAGGCTGGGGGTGCGGCGGAAACGAACGGACTCTGCAACCGGCGGAAGGATGTGCGTCCTCGCAGGGCAGAGGCTTAAGTCGCCAGGATGGTCCGACGCGACGCATGTCCAGAAGGAAGCCGATGCGCGCGGATGGACGGTGTCCCATGGTCGCCACTGGCACCGGAACGGTGGCGAGGGGAGGTCGACCTCACCCCGCCCGCTCACCGCCGCGCCGCGCGCGCCACCAGCCGGTCAGCGGGTAGAGGAATTGGCGCAGGATGCCGGGCGGCAGCCGCTCCGGGCCGATGCCATAGGACGCCGGCCAGCATGCGGGATGGTGGTAGGTGCCGAACAGCCGGTCGATCACCGGCAGGTGCACGGCGAAGTTGGTGTTGGCCGCGGCCGGCTCGTCCGAGTGGTGCCAGTGGTGGTAGGCCGGCGTCACCAGCAGGTGGCGCAGGGGGCCGAAGGTGAAGCGCACATTGGCGTGCACGAAGATCGCGTGCAGGCCGATGTAGACCACGTACAGCAGCACGGCGAGCTGCGAGAAGCCGAGTACGAACACCGGCACCAGCACGCAGGTGCGCGTGATCAGCACCTCGACCAGGTGCAGGCGCGAGCTCGCCAGCCAGTCCATCGCCGCGCTGCTATGGTGGACGGCGTGGACGCGCCACAGCGCCGGCACGGTGTGCATCAGGCGGTGCGACCAGTACTGGGCGAGGTCGGCGACCACCAGGATGAGTGGGAACTGCACCCACAGCGGCAGGCCGGAGATGAACCCCTGCAGCGGAGCGTTGACCGACCACGAGAACAGCCGGGCGACGGCGCCCGAGGAGATGATGATGAGCAGCGACACCAGCAGGTGGACCAGGGCGAAGTACTGCAGGTCGAGCCGCCACTCCGCGCGCAGCACCGGCTGCTCGCGGCGCAGCACCCACAACCGCTCAAGCGGGATGAAGAGCAGCGCCGAGGCGAGCAGGTCGAGGATGAACCAGTCCAGGCCGATCGGCACCCCCAGGCCGAAGCTGCTCGTGGCCCCTGCCCCGAGGCCGCCGAGCAGGATCGCCACGAAGGTCGCCCCCATGCCGATGCAGCCGAGGGTGCGCCAACGCCCGATGCAGAAGTTGACCAGGCCGAGGATCATCGCGACCAGCAGCGCGCAGCCGAGCGCCAGGCGCATCACCTCCGGATCGTAGGCGCTGTGCAGGTCGGGGAACGTCAGCAGCGCCGGGAAGCGGAAGCACAGCACGGCGAGGACGCCGAGCAGGCCCAGGGCGGCGGACAGGAATCCGCTGATCTGGCCTTCGCCCCAGCGGAAGGTGTATGTCGAGGGCAGGCTCATGGCGGCTGCATGATGGGGGGCGCGAAGAAATTGCCACGGCATGTGGGATCACTGTCGAGGGCGCTGCGCTGTGGGGATTCCTTTTTTTTTGGGGGGGGGGCTGGCGGCGCGGCATTGCGCAGGATTTCACCAGGAAGTGGCGCCGATGGGAAACGGGAGCCGATGGGTTGAGACGCGAGACACGAGGCAGGGCGGAGCCATGCGGCACGGCGACGGCATTGCCCGCATGCCGCGGGTGGTGGTGGCGGGCGGCCTGGCCCGTGGGACGGAGTGTAGGAGCGGGAGGCGCGCGGTTGTCGCGCGACGCAGGCCAGTCGCTAGGCTGCGGCGCGTCGGCGACCCCAACCGACGTGGAGGGTCGATGTCCAGCTGGATCATGCGCGCTCGCGGCAATGGCGTGCGATCGAGGTGTTGGGGGCTCCATGAGCTGATCCTGCGTGCGCTGCAGTGCGCTGTCGCGCTCGGCCTGTTCGGCGGTGCGGGCGCAGTCCTGCCGGGTGCCGAGACGCTGGTCGTCGGCTATGCGCCGAACTGGGTCGAGCCCGGGGTCTTCGCTGGCCAGTTCGCGCATGGGCCGCTGACGCGGATCAACATCGCCTTCGAGAATCCGCAGGATGACCTTGGAAATCTGCCATGCACGCCGACCGACACCGCACTGATCGCCTTGGCGCGCGCGCATCGCATACAGGTGCTGCTGTCCATCGGCGGCGGTGCCGCATCCGGTGACCCGGTGCTGCTCAAGCGCTATGCGTCGCTGCTGGCGGTGGCGCAGCGTCCGGCCTTCGTCGCCAAGCTGGTGGCATGGGTGGTGGATAACGGGTGCGATGGACTGGATGTCGATCTCGAAGGGCCGTCGATCGGCCCGGACTATGGTCCCTTCATCGCCGCACTGGCGCCCGCGCTGCACACGCGCGGCAAGCTGCTGACCGCGGCTCTGTCGCAGGGGTACGGCGGCGACCACGTGCCGCCTGCGGTCCTGGAGCACTTCGACACCGTGCAGGTGATGGCTTACGATGAGGTCGGCAGCTGGGCGCCCGACAGCCCAGGCCAGCATGCCTCGCTGGCCTTCGCGCGCGCCACCGTCGCCTGGTGGCTGCAGCGCGGTCTACCCAAGGCCAAGGTGATTCTCGGCGTGCCCTTCTACGGGTACGGTTTCGGCGCCGCGTTCCGCGCGGAGAATTACTCCTACAAGGAGATCGTCGCCGCCCACCCGGGTGCGTCGGCCGTCGACCAGATCGGCTCGACCATCTGGTACAATGGCATTCCGACCATCACCGCCAAGACCGCGCTGGTGAAGGCGCAGGGGTTGGGCGGGATCATGATCTGGTCGCTGGATGGCGATGTGCCGGGCAAGGATTCGCTGCTCGCGGCGATCGGGGAGGAGCTGCGGAAGCCATAGGACTCGTGCCTCACAGTCCGCAGCACGCCGTCCTCCCCCGCTCGACATGCCCGCGGGCATTGGCAAACTCACGCCGCGCCGTTCCCGGCGCGAGGAGCCCCGCATGCTGAGCCCGCTTCGTCACGCCCCCTGGCTGGCGCTGATCTGCCTGATCGCCGGCGCGGCCTCGGCCAGCGATGCCTACCCGGTGATCGCGGTGGCCGCCGCCGACCGCATCGTCATCCAGTACCGCGGCCTGCCGATCGCGCTGCCGCTCGCCCACATCGAGGTCCCCGAGGCGACGCGCAGCGCCTGCCTGGAGCGCCTCACCGCCCTGACCAAGGGCAAGGGCGCGGAGATCTTCTATGTGCCGTCGTTCGGCGCGGACGCGAACGGCGCCGCGCGCGTGCAAATGGTCGTCGGTACGACCAACCTCAACCTCGATCTGGTGGCGAAGGGCTTGGCCCGCTACCAGCCCGGCCTCAAGTACGAGAGCGCATTCGAGGAGCCGCTGAAGAACGCCCAGGAGAAGGCCCAGAAGGGCAAGCTCGGGCTGTGGGGGCAAGCCGCCGCACCGGTTGCCAGCGCGGCGCCGGCAGCGGCCACCCCGGCGGCCATCGCCACCACCGCCATGGTGCGCGCGTCGGGGCCGTTCTGTTCGGAGCTCGACACGCCGTACTACTATGCGACCGGCGCGAAGGAGGTCACCAACGTCCACGTCCAGCGCCTCATTTACTATCCGGACGAAGCCACCGCCCAGCGCGCCGGCAAGAAGCCGCGGCCGCAGGCGCCTGCGACCCCCGCCGCCGCCGTGGCCGCCCCCAGCGACGAGAAGAGCCTCGACGCGGTCTTCGCCCAGGGCAAGGACATCTACGCCCAGGCCATCGCCAAGGGCAACACGCCTGAGCGCGACCAGCTGTACGAGCAGGCCTTCGTGGTGCTGAGCAAGGCCCTGCAGGGCTATAGCGCCCTTGCCGACCAGCGTCCCGACGACGATGCGCTGGGCACCAAGCTGCACGAGTGCGCGCAACTGCGCTACGGCAGCATCAAGCAGCGGCGGTTCGAATGAGTCCCGCCCATTTCCCCCGGACCCCCGCCATGACCACCACGTTCGGCCGCCTTTTGCTGCTCGCCTGCGCCACCGCCGTGATGCTGCTCGGCGGTTGCGGGGGCGACGGGCGCGAGGCCGCGGGTCCTGCGCCGGCCGGCGACATCTTCGCGCGCGTCATGCAGGCCAAGAAGGTGCGCATCGGCGTGAAGGCCGACACCCCGCCGTTCGGGGTGAAGAAGGGCGAGTATTATTCCGGCTTCGACATCGACATCGCCCAGGCGCTCGCCCACCAGATGGGCATCGACGACGTCGAGTTCGTGCCGGTGACCAGCGCCACGCGCAGCGACCAGCTGGTCGCGGGCGAGGTCGACATGGTCATCGCCTCGATGACCATCACCCGCTACCGCATGCGCCGCGTCGACTTCTCGATCCCCTATTTCCAGGACGGGCAGTCGCTGCTGGTCAAGACCGCGTCACCGATCCAGACCTACCAGGATCTCGGCGGGCGCAGCGTCGGCGCGGTCAAGGGCAGCACCACGCAGTTCTACATGCGCCAGATCTCGCCCGACGCCAAGGTCGTGCTGTTCGCCGACTTCAAGGCGCTGCTCGCCGGGCTCGAGGCCGGTGACGTCGACGCCATCTCCAGCGATCAGGTCATCCTGCTCGGCCTGCGCAAGAATTCCGGCCATCCCGCCGACCTGCGCATCGCCGGCGCGCGCTTCACCACCGAGCCCTACGGCGTCGCGGTGCCGCAGAACCAGTCGCGCTGGCGCAACGCCATCGACGTGGCGCTGATGGAACTGTGGGAGAACCGCCGCTGGCACACCATCGCCGAGACCTGGTTCGGGGCGGGGGCGCCGTACGAGATGGAGATCCCGTTCAGCATGACGCCGGTTCCGCGATAGGGAGGGGAAGAAGGGGAAGGCAAGAGGGGGGAAGGGCAGAAGGGTGGAAGGATGACGTGACGTGCGGGCGAACGCATGATGCGTCTCCTCGCGATCGTCTTCCTTTTGCCCTCTTGCCTTCCCCTTCTCCCTCCGCCTGTCCCCTCCATGGGGTATATAATCCCCCATGGACCCCACCCCAACCCCCGCCCCGACCCCGCCCATGGGCTGGATGAGCTGGCCGTGCCTCGGCGCGGAGCCCAGCGAGGGGCGGGTGCGCGCGGTGGCGGCGCATTTCGCAGAGAGCGGACTGCGTGATGCCGGCTATCGCCAGCTGGTGATCGAGGGCGACTGGCAGGCGCAGCAGCGTGCTGCGGACGGCCGGCTGCAGGCCGACCCGCGCCTCTTCCCGCATGGTCTGGGCGAGCTCGCGGCGCACCTGCACGAGCACGGCTTCGGCCTGGGGCTTTCCGCCTCCGCCGGTGAGCGCACATGTGGCGGGCGCCCCGGCTCGTTCGGCCACGAGGCGGCCGATGCGGCGGCCTTCGCGGCCTGGGGCGTCGACCTGCTGTCCTATGACTACTGCCATGGGCCCGACGATCTCGGCGAGGCCATGGCGCGCTATACCGCCATGGGCGCGGCTTTGCGCGCCTGCGGCCGGCCGATCACCTACGCGATCTGCGACTGGGGGCTGCGTGCGCCCTGGCTGTGGGCGCGGCGCGCCGGCGCGCAGATGTGGCGCACCGCGCACGATCTGCTGCCGGTCTGGGATTCGCCGCGCAACGCGCGCGCCGGGGTGGGCGTGCTCATGGCGCTGGAGCGCATCTCCGGGCTGGAACGCCACGCCGGCCCGGGCGGCTGGAACGACCCGCATGTGCTGCTGCTGGGCGTCGAGCAGGGTGGCGCACGCCTGTCCGTGAACGAGTGCCGCGCGCAGTTCGGCATGTGGTGCCTGCTCGCCGCGCCGCTGATGCTCGCCTGCGACCCGCGGCACCTGGTCGGCGAGCTGCTCGACCTGGCCGGCAACGCCGAGGCCATCGCCATCGATCAGGACCCGCTCGGCCGGCCGGCCACCTGCCTGGCGCGCAGCGGCGCGCTGTCGATCTGGAGCCGGCCGCTGGCCGGGGACCTGGTCGCGGTCGGGGTGCTGAACAGTGGCGACCAGCCGGCGGAGGTGGTGGTCGACCTCGCCCAGCTCGGCTTCGCACCACTGCAGCCGGTCCACATGCGCGACGTGTGGACCCGGCGCACCCGCGAGGATGCCCTGGTGCGCGTGCCGGTGGCGGTCGGGCCGCGCGATCTGCGGCTCTTCACCATGCAGCAGTCCGGGAGTCCAGGGGCCCGGTAGGCCGGAAGTCGAGGCAGCGGCGCTCCGTGAGCGTGCAGCGCGCGTTGTGGGCGCCGCCAGGGTGGGCCGCGTCCGGTACTGCAGGCACTGGTCGGCAGTTCGCGACATGATCTTCCCCTATGACTCGCGATGGTCACTCCTCACGGTCTTCTTCCGGCTCAGGCTCCTCGCACAGGCCGTGCTGCACCGGCCGGTCCTCCGGCCCCCACCGCGTACCGTGGACCGCCGACCCTGCTGGCGATCCGCAGGTTGCCACGCGCCGTAACGTGGTTCAATGTGCGCGCGATGCCCGTCCCCTACGACTACCAGGATCTGCTGCCATTCGTCGGCGAGACCGCGCCCGGGCCGCAGCGCACCGCCTTCCGCAAGGTCGAGCTCGCGCGCATCCAGGAAGCGGAGGCACGCCTGGGCTTCCCCTTCCCGCGTCAGGTGCGCGCCTTCTACGAGACCATCGGCAGCGGCACGCTGTGCGTTGCCCGCCGCCCGCCGCGCGACGCGCGCTGGAGCACGGTGCTCAACCGCATCCTGCACCCGCAGACCGTCGCCGCGCTCTACCTCAACGAGGCGGCCGACAGCCCCGACCCGCCCCTGCGCCGCAACGAGCTGCCGGTCTTCGAGGGCCTGCCCGGCCAGTACCTGATCGTCGATCCCTTCAGCGGCACGCCGAACGCGGTGCATTCCCGCCACAAGATCAGCGAAGTCGCCCCCGGCTTCGCGGACTTCATCCAGCGCCTGCGCGACGAGGATGCGGTCTTCTACCTGCGTTGACGCGCCGCTTGCTGCCCGTGCCGGACGTCGGCCGTTTCGCCCCTTCGACCACCGGTCCCGCCCACCCGGGGACGCTGCTCGCGGCCCTGCTCGGCTGGCTCGACCAGCGCAGCGGCGGCGGGCGCATCCTGCTGCGCCTCGAGGATCTCGACCCGCAGCGCTGCACGCCCGATCTGGCCACCGGCATGGTCGCCGATCTGGACTGGTTCGGGCTCGATTGGGATGGCACGACCACCCAGAGTGCGCTCGCGGGTCAGCATGCATGTGCGCTCGACCGCCTCGCGGAGCTGGGCCGACTCTATCCGAGCGGCGCAGGCCGGGCCGCGTTGCAGGCC
>JACDGQ010000131.1 GCA_013821615.1 Planctomycetota bacterium | reverse complement strand
GGGTCGCACCGTGCGGCGCGCCCGCGACCCCGACCGCGGTGACGGCGTCGCCGCCCTGCAGCGCCTGGGCGAGGACTGCGAGGCGGCCGCTGGCCGCAGGAATCGGCAGGCTGATGGAGGTGGGCGAGGGCGCCGCGGCCGTGGCCACCTCGCAGACCACCATGACCAGATCCTGTGCGCCCTTGCCCACCTCGAGGGACCTGGTGAACACCGGGCCGTCGGGAGTCTGCGTGCACCCCGGCAGCTCGCGGATCGCGGTGTCGCCCACGGTATAGCTGAGCACCACCTGCGCGCCGCTGCGATAGAGGCCGCGGTACTGCGCCCAGTGCACCGGCAGGTTGCCGGTACCGTTCGCGCGCGGCTCCGCGAGCGTGCCGGCCTTGCCGCCCCAGCCGGGGCCGGGTCTGGTACCGAACACCGCCCTGCCCGTGGCCGTCGCCGCTCCGGCACCCTGGCCGCCCTTGGCGGGGGTGGTGGCGGTCATGTCGACGAAACCGCCGCTCCAGGCGGCCGCCAAGCGCATGGTCTCGGCGTCGTAGCACACCGCGTTGCCGCCACCGAGGTCGATGCTGATGCCCTTGAGGACCACCTCCTTCTTCGCGGGATCGGCCGGGTTGCGCACGAAGTAGTGCAGCACCTGACCGTAGTCCATGCGCCCGCCGAGGCTGTGCGCGTCCTTGCCCGGCTTGACCTCGACCTCGTCCTCGGCCCACGCCGCTGCGCACAGCAGCAGGACCACGCCCAGGGTCGCGGTGCGGGCGGCGTGGCTCATGTCTTCTCGGCGAGCCACACGTTGCGGTAATACACCGGGTTCTGGTGATCCTGCAGCCACAGCGGCCCGCCCTGCGGGGTCTCGGTCTTCTTCTTGTTCGCGCCGGTGCCGGACTTCACCTCGGTGTGGTCCTGGACCAGGGTCCCGTTCAGACGCACGGTGACCGCGGCATTGCCGGTCTTGGTGCCGGCACCGTCGAACGTCGGACCCTGCCAGTCGATGTCGTAGGTCTGCCAGGTCAGCGGCGGATGGCAGGCGTTGAGCAGCGGCGGCACCACTGTGTACAGCGCACCGATGTCGTTGGCCTGCGGCTTGAGGCCGAACGAGTCCAGCACCTGGATCTCGTAGGTGTGGTGGATGTAGATGCCGCTGTTGCCGCGCTCCTGGCTGCGCGCGAACGGCTTGAACGGCAGGCGGAACTCGACGTGCAGATGATAGCTGGTGAAACTGCGCTTGGTCTCGGCGCCCACGGCGAGGCACTTCTCGCCCTCGATGGTCTCGACTTTGCCGTCCTTCCACGCGTCGGTGTTGCTGCCGTCGTACAGCACCACGGCGCCCGCGGGCGGCTTGGCGCCCATGGTCGGACTGACGCGCGTGACCTTTGTAAGGGTGAAGGCCGCGCCCGCGTCGGTGGTGCCGGTGAACGTCGGGCCCGTGAGCGCGCCGTGCCAGCCGATCTGCCCGAAGGTGGTGGTGTCGCCGCTGGCCTTGCCATCGACCTCGATCCGGTCGGTGCCGTTCCAACCGTCGCCGGGCAGGCCGCCCGGCTCGAACACCGCGAGGAACTTGCCGTCGCCCTGCGCGACCACCTGCGCGGCGAGCTGCTTGCCGCCGGCAGTGCCCAGGTACTCACCCTGCACCAGGTAGTCCGCGCCGGCCGCGGCGACGGTGGTGGCGATCAGGTGGTCCTCCTTGGGTTCCGCACCGTCGAGCCCGGGCAGGCAGATGAGGATGCCGCCAGCGAGCACGCTGCGGAGGAGGGGCGGGCGGAGGGAGGTCATCATGCTTCCTTGGGTCACGGACGGGCGCAGCGGTCGAGGGGTGGTAGCGGGGCATCCCGACGATGCGGTACGCCCTGGCGGCGGCCCTGTTTCCACATCGGAGCAGATTGGCGCCGTGGCGACCGCGAGTATATGCCTATTCCGCGCGGAATTGCCGGGGACGCTTCGTCATTTGCCCGATCCGATCATCCACTGCGCGCGGCGGCTCCCAGCGCTCAGGGTGTCGTGCAGTTCCCCTGACGGTTTTCACCGCCAAGACGCCAAGCGCCGCCGAGAAGCACGGTGACAACGACCTGCCAGGCCAACCACCCACCGGGCGATTGGTTGCAGAGTTCTGCCTGCCTCCCCCTTGGCGTCTTGGCGGTGAAAATCGTCGGGATAACCCCGAAACCCCAGCTTTCAGGGCGCCTTCGCCGGCACATACCCCTGCCACAGCCATTCCAACGCATGCGGCAGGATCTGCCCGTGCGCGGGTCCCAGGCCGTGGCCGACGTGCTGGCAGAACAGGTACTGGTAGTGGTAGCCCTTCGCCTTCAGCACCTTGGCCATGCGGTTGTTGGCCTCGACCCAGTCGTGCATGCCGTCGCGCATGACGTTGGGATTGAGCAGGTCGTGGTCGCCGACCGCCATGAACAGGCGGATCGGCTTCGCCGCGCTTTCCGGGATGAGCTTCTCGTGGAAGTCCCAGGCGCCGTCGGGCGTCGCCGGGTCGAACGGCCACTGCTGATTCACGAAGGTGCCCGAGAAGGTCAGCACGCGGTGGTACAGGTCCGGGTGGTACCAGGCCATGATCAGCGCGGCGGAACCGCCCGAGCTGGTGCCCAGGGTCGCGCGCCCTTCGGGATCCTTGGTCAGGGTGACGCCGTATTCCTTCGCGACGCGCGGCAGCACGTGGGTCTCGATGTATTCGGCGTACAGGCCCGACATGGTGTCGTACTCGCGCCCGCGCTCGTGCCCCTGGGCGTCGCCGCCGCCGTTGCTGATCATGATCGCGATTTGCGCCGGCACGCGCTTCTGCGCGATGAGGTTGTCCAGCACGTGGGCCAGGCCCATGTCCGGATGACCCATCCCCGGGCCATCGTGGGCGACGATGAAGGGCGCGGCGGTGCCCGGCACGTACTGCGCCGGAACGTACACGGTGATGGTGCGCGTGTAGTCGATCGGATGGGTCTCGACGATCAGGGTCTTGGGATTCTTGGGGTCGACAGCGCCGAAGACGTTCCGGGCGATGCCCGGGTTCAGCAACGTGCCGTCCTTTGAATTCAGGGTGAACTGCTGGACTTTTCCCTGCGGGACGCCGTCGACGACCTTGAACTCGGGCGCCTGGACGTATTCGGGTCCGATCAGGAAATCGCCGTCCACGTCGACCGGCGGGTTGGCGCCCGGCTTGCCGTCGAGACGCGTGAAGGTCGGCGCACCCGGCATGTCGAAGGGGCGCGTCGGCGGGCCGTTGTCCTTCTTCGGCGCCGGCGGCGCGTCGGCTGCGTAGGCGGTCGAAGCGATGGCGAGCATGTTCGCTAGGATGATTCTCGGGGACATCGCTGCTCCAGATGGGGGCTGTCGAGTAGAGGCGGTCGCACGCGCGGCGTCAACGCACGGGCGCGCTGCCGGGGTTCCGGAGCGGGCCTGGATGACCAGGTCACGGCCGGAGTGGATGGTTCCGCCAGGTCTTACGGCGTTGCCGGGGTTCCGTTTCCCTGACCCCCCGGCGGCAACGGCCGGTGGTTTCCCGGGTATCACGCGGCACGGCGCCCCGTTCATGCGGTGCCGCAACCCGCTCGAGGTCCCGCCATGCGCTCCCTGCTCCTGCTCGCCCTGTGCTCCGCCGCGCCGCTCATGGCCGCGGACACCCTCGGCACCCTGGTCTTTTCCGACGACTTTGCGCGCACCGAGACCCAGGCGGTGAAGGACGAGCCCGGCAACGGCTGGAACACCAGCAGCTCATGGAGCGCGAAGGGCAACAAGGAGGTCGCCCTGGTCGATGGCGCGCTGCACATCTACATCCACCCGGAGGCGATCCATGCCGTGGACGTCGGCCACGCCTTTGCCTTCACCGACGGCACCGCGACCATGCGCTTCGAGTTCCACGAGGCCAAGGACACCCTCATGCTGAACTTCGCCGACCTGTCCTGCACGGAGGTCCACGCCGGGCACATCTGCGCCGCGACCTTCGCCGCGAAGCAGGTCACCCTGCAGGACATGAAGACCGGCGGCATGCTGCTGAAATACTGGGACGCGCGCAAGGCCGGCACCAAGCTCAGCGCCGAGGACGAGGCGCTGCTCAAGACCAAGCAGAAATCATTCCCTTACGAGGATCTCGGCGTTGGCACCTGGCACGCGCTGAGCGTCACCATCGCCGGCGACACCATGACCGCCGCGGTCGATGGCAAACCGGTCGGCAGCTTCAGCTCGCCCGGCATCGCGCACGGGACCAAGCAGGTGCTGCGGCTGCTGGTGTCGAACCAGGTGACCATCGATGATGTGAAGTATTACAAGGTGAAGTGACCGCGGGTTCTTCCGCCCACAGCGCGTTGCCCTGCGCATTGTCCACACCTCATTTTCAACCGCGGTGCAGGTGGGAGTCTGAGCCTGCGGAGCGGGCGGGATCAGCTAGCCCAGGGCGTGAGCCCTGGGTTATCAAGCGTATGCCGGTCTGAGCCCGCGCAGCGGCCGACATAAATCGTCCCCGGGCGTGAGCCCGGGGGAATGCCCTGGAAACACGGTCATATCCAGGCGGTCTATCCTTCATGATCTACATCCACGTCTCAGTGAATCCACGCTCTGCATGAATCCCTCACGGTTCGCGTTTCAGGCCGGAGCAACGGTGCAGCCCGACCGAGACTTCTTGCCGGCCCGAATCGCGAACCGTGAGGGATTTTCACCGTACGATGACCGATTCCCAGGGCTTGCGCCCTGGGCTAGTGGATGCCGCCCGCTCCGCGGGCTCTGGATAGATGCATTCCGCGGTCGATTCGTTGTAAGTTTCGTCAAGATCCGAAAGCGTCACGGGCTCTTCGTGGTTCCATCCTGCTTCCTGCCGGCGGGCTTGCCGTTCACTTCCCCTTCTCCCCCACCAACCCCGGCACCTTGCCCGCGTCATAGGTCGCCCCCTTGGACACCTGGACGATGGTGACGTGCACCTTCGTCGGGAAGAACTTCCCCAGATCAGGTTGCGCGGAGGCGTGGTTGTCGCCGGTCGCCTTGGCGGCCTTCATCACCAGGGTCATCATCTGCACGCCCTCGGTCCACACGATCGAGTCGTTCTCCCAGAAGCCGGTCATCTGCTCCTCACGCTCGTACACCCCGGGCTTGGTGTAGGTCGGCGAACTGGCGCACCCGTAATTGTTCTTCTGCCCCTTATTGGGGATGTAGCAGACGCTCCACATCACCGGGGTCTCGCCCGGCGGCTTCTCGAGCACTTCGAAGCGGATGTGCACGGTGCCGTGACGGTAGTCGACCGGCTGCGTCCAGTCCTTCGGGGTGTCCTTGGAAAAGCGCGCCGCCGGGATCTTGAGGTGGCCCTGCGTCGGCACCGCGTCCTTCTCCGCGAAGGTGAAGACCTCGTCGAACAGCACCAGCTGCTCGGCCTCGGCCGCTGTGGCCACGCACAGGCACAGGGCGAGCGGCAGCAGCAGGGCGCGTAGTGGCATGTGTGGACTCCTGCGGCGGTGGCAGCGCGTGCCGCGGGTGGAATATCGAGGCCACCCTGGTGGCGACCTGGCCCACATTCCGCCGGTCGGACCGGTCGAGTGATACGGCCGTAGCGGGTGCTGCACGGTTTTGGCTCTGCGCCGCCGCCGCGGTCGTCAAACAGGGTCACGGTGTCCCGTCTTGTCTTCTTTTAGAACCTTCTAATTTGCGGGACCGCGGCCGCTTCGAGCGGCGCCGCCGTCGCCCTCCCCGCACCAGGACCACCGCCATGCTGCGCCATGCCCTCACCGTCTCCCTGCTCGCGCTCGGCGCCGTGGCGCCGGCCGCGGACAACCTGCTGCGCAATGGCTCCTTCGAGGGCGGCCTGCTCTACTGGCACAACATCAATCCCGCGGTGCACACGCTGGTCAGCGACCAGGTGCGCAGCGGCGCGCAGGCGTTGCGCATCGAGCGCGAAGGCGTGATGAGCGCGCCCTTCGTGTGCGAGCGCGGCAAGCCGATCACCTGCAGCTTCTGGGTGAAAGGCGATCGCGCCGGCGAGGTCCGCGTGCAACTTCCGCCCAGTGCGCGCGAGGTGGGCAGCGGCCACGGCCGCCTGTGGACGAGCGAGGCCACCAAGGTGGTGAAGATCGGCACGGAGTGGCAGCGCGCCACGGTCAGCATGCCGGCCGATGTGCCGCAGGACGGTTTCTGGCCCGAGCCGCACTACCTGGTGCAGTTCGAAGGCACGGTGCCGCTGGTCATCGACGGCGTGGTGGTGAACCAGGAGGCTCAGGGCGCGAGCGACTACGTGCCACGCCGCGCCATCGAGATGGTGGCCACCTGCTCGGACCTCAAGGGTTACACCAGCGATGGCAACCTGCTGGAGCGCGGGCAGGCGGTGCACCTCACCGCCCACGCGTCCAATCCCGGCAAGGACGCCGCCACCGTCACCCTGCGCTGGCAGCTGATCGACTACGAGGGCGGCGCGGCGCGCGGCCCGCTGGTCGAGCGCACGGTGACCATCGCGCCGGGGCGCACGGTCCACGAGACCGCGGAGCTGAAGCTGGAAAGCCCCGGGATGGTGCTGGCGCGCGCGAGCGCGCTGGTCGCCGGCGTGCTGATCGACAGCAGCGACCAGCCGCTGACCTCGCTGCCGTACCCGTGCGCGCCGCGCAAGCCCGATCCGCGCGAGCGCTTCGGCGCCTCGTTCATGGGGCCGCACACCGCCACCCTGGCCAGCCGCATGGGCATGGCCTGGAGCCGCTGGTTCCCGCGCAGCAAGTGGCAGGACGTCCAGCCCGACGGGCGCGACGCCTTCCACTGGTATGATCGCGAGTACGACCTCCTCGAAGGGCTCGGCATCAGTTCGCACGTGGTGCTCTACGGCTGGCCGGCGTGGGCGATGGATGCCGAAGGCAAGGTGGCGAATCCGCTGCCCAAGGACATGCGCTGGAAGGCCGACGACGCGCGCTGGAACGACCTGGCGCTGGACACCGCGTGGGACCACTACGTCACCAGCACCGTCGGCCACTACCGCGGCCGCGCGCTGGTCTACGAGATCGAGAACGAGCCGGAATTCGACCGCTGGGACCAGTTCAAGGACGAGTACGCGCGCTTCACGATCCGCACTGCCAAGCTGATCAAGCGCGCCGATCCCAAGGCGCGGGTGATGGTCAACAACGTCTACGGCATCCCCAGCGGCCTCAACGGGCGCCTGCTCGAGCTCGGCGGCGGCAAGGACATCGACATCATCTCGTGGCACGACTACCACGAGGGCTGGCTCGCCGACGGCATGGCGATGCGGCGCATGAAGGCCAACCTCAAGGCGTTCGGCGCCGAGCACATCGAGATCTGGTTCAACGAGGGCTGGGCCTACACCAACACCGCGGTCGACGAACCGCTCGCCTGCACCCACGAGACCGGCGCGCAGAGCACCAACGCGCTGGTCGACAGCATCGCCGAGCTGACCATCGCCGGCCAGGACAAGACCATCCTCTTCCACAACGGCTACGAAGAGCACGGCATGAGCTTCTGGGACTACAGCGGTCCCGGCACCATGCTGTGGGACTGGTACGGCAACCCGCTGCCGCTGGTGGCGGCGTGGAACGTGATGGGACATCACCTCGGACTGTCGCAGGCGCTCGGCCAGGTGCGGCCGCTCGGCGCGAACCTGTGCGTGTTCCAGGATCTGCGCAACCAGCGCGGCGTGATGGTCGCCTACGCCGACCGCGAGGCGCCCGCCGACGTCACCGTCGAGCTGCCCTGCGACGGCCTGATCGCGGAGGACGCCATGGGCCGCGCGCAGCCGCTGGGCGGCCGCCGCCTGATCCTGGCCAAAAGCGGCCGGCCGCTGTTCCTCTACGACGCCAAGAGCACCGCCGGCAGCGTCTACCTCGCAGCCGTTGAGCCGCTGGACCGGCGTCATGCCAGCTTCGTCGGCGCCGGGGGCGCC
>JACDGQ010000130.1 GCA_013821615.1 Planctomycetota bacterium | reverse complement strand
GGTCGAGCCGGGCGAGATGGTCCTGGCAGTCGCTGCAGCGCGCGAGGTGCTCGAACAGCGGGGTGTCGGCGGCCGGCTCGATGGCGCCGTCGGCGACCATCGGCAGCAGCGGCACGACCTCGTCGCAGGCCAGCTCGCGCGGGCGCTGGGCGTCGGACGGATTCACAGCTCACCCCCCAGGATCTCATCGAGCTGATCCTTGAGGGTGGCACGTCCGCGGCACAGGCGCACCTCGACCGCCTGGCGGCTGATGTGCAGGCGCGCGGCGATGGCCTCGTGATCGAGGCCTTCCTCGATGCGCAGGCGGATGACCTCGCGCTGGCTCTCGGGCAGGCGTTCGAGCGCGCGCTGCACCGCGCTGATGCGCTCACGCGAGAGGAATTGCTCGCCGGGATTGCGGCCGAGATCGCCCAGCGCCGGGCGATCGCCGAGCATGTCGCTGGCGCCGGCCTGGCGGCGGTCCTCGCGGCGCAGGTAGTCGAGGCAGGCATTGCGCGCCAGCTGGAACAGCCAACCGCGCAGCGCCGCGGGCTCGCGCACGCTGTCGATGCGGCGCAGGACCTTGAGGCTGACCTCCTGGTAGAGGTCATCGACCGTGCTGGCGTCGCGCACGTAGCGCTGGATGACGCGCCGCAGCGCACCTTCCTCGCGGGTCAGCAGGGCCATGGCGTTGCCGTCGGCGCCGATACCGGCGAGGCTCGCCAAATCACCGATCAGGGCCGTGGTGGTCATTGCCTGGGATGACGCTGACGTCACCGGCAACCTTACCGGTTCACGCCCGTGCTCGAGAAGGTTGTCGACAGACCCGGTCATGGCATATAACCCATTGACGAGAATGAGGATAGGTGCAATCAGGGCGAGAGGCGAGAGGCGAGAGGCGAGAGGCGAGAGGCGAGAGGCGAGGTATGTCGATACGCGCAATGTTCCACGAGATCAAAGCCAGGATCGTGCCACCCGGGCGTCGCCAGCCCTGCCCAGAAGTCTACTCGACAACCTGATCGATGGGAATGGCGTTCACGATCGAGGCCTTGCCGCGCAGCATCGCCACCATGCGCTTCTTGGTCTCGTCGCGCTGCACCTCGAACAGCTCGGTCTCGATCTCGGCGCTGACCTCGGCGAAGGGCAGGGTGCGCGCCTCTTTGCGCTCGCTGACGAAGAGCAGGTTGGCGGTGTCCTCGCTCCAGAAGACCTCGGACAGCGTGCCGGGCGCGAGGGTGAAGGCGACCGCGTCGAAACCCGGGCTGTAGGTGCCCGGCTCGATCCAGCCCAGGTCGCCGCCATCGCTGGCCTTCGGGCCCTGGCTGCTCGCCTTGGCCTGGTCCATGAAGGCGGTGGCATCGCGGCCCGTGAGCTTGGCACGGATGTCGGCGAGCTGCTTGAGGGTGGCGTCCTGGTCGCGGAAGGCCGCCTGGCGCTCGACGATCCTGCGCGCGGTCTCGACCAGGGGCAGGTCGGCGGGCACCAGGTCGGTGCGCGCGGCCATGGCCGCGACCGCGCGCGTGGTCTCCTCGAGGAGGCGGTCCTGCTCCTCGGTCGAGCCCGCCAGATAACGGTCGAGGCGGCTCTCGACGATGGCCTTCAGTCCGGCATCCACCGCGTTCTGGAGATTCTTGAACAGCGCCAGCTTCTGCCCGCGCACCTCCTTGCGCTCGGCCTTGTCGCTCGGGCGCAGCAGGATCAGCAGGACCTTGGCCTGCGCCGGGCGGTGGTACTTGTGGGCGCGCGCCAGGTATTCCTCGTAGAGCTCATTGGGCGTGATGCGCGCGTTGCGGCTCTCGAAATAGCCGAGCACCGCCTGGATGGTGCGGAAGCGCTCGAGGCGTTTGCGCTGCTCGGCCTGCTCGCGCAGGGTCATGCGCCGGCCGGTGGAGCGGGCCTGCTCGATGACCTGCTGGGCGATCGCATCGTGGTCGACGAGCTGGATCTTGTGCTCGGTCGCGAACTGCTTGCCGTACTGGATGAACAGTTCCTCGTCGGTGAGGTCTTCCAGCGCCTCCTTGAAGAAGGCGATCGATTCGGCGCGGTTGGACGGCGTCGGCTTGCCCTTGCGGGTGTAGTCCTCGAAGCGCTCCGCCGCACGCACGCGGATGTCCGAGCCGGTGACCACGGTGTCGTTCACGTAGCGCACGACCAGGTCCATGACCAGGCCTTCCCCGGCGCGCAGGCAGGGGCAGGACAGGGCCAGGAGCAGGAGCAGGCAGGCGCGCATGGGTGGGGAGCTTAGGGGGGGTCGCATGGGGAGAAGCGGGAACCGTGGGACGGGTAGAATGGGGTTAAACGGGTTCCTCGTCGTCCGAGGCGGAAACTTTCCGCCCATCGCGGGGAAATCGCAACCTGATCGAACAAGAGGAACGGAGAAACGGAGGAAGGCAGGGAGCCAATGAAAAAAGCGAATTCGGGAAAAACGGCATCGCCATATCTTGGCTGTCCTCCGTTCCTCTTGTTCGATCCTGTTCTTACTGTTTCGATCGACGAGACCCGAGAAGGCAATGGATCGACCACAAATGACGAGGAACCGTTAAACGCAACACCCTCCGCGGGGCGGAGGGTGTGCGGGAGACCGGGAACGCTCCCAGGGCCGCGTGGCGTCAGTCGCCGCTGCCGAGGTAGATCTCGACGCGGCGGTTCTTGGCCTTGTCGTTCGCACCGGGGCGCGGTGCGTATTCGCCGCGGAACGCGCCGTGGATGCGGTGCGCGTCGAGGCCGGCGACCTGCAGGGCGCGCGTCACCGCGGCGGCGCGGGCGCCGGACAGGCCCCAGTTGTCGGTGTACTTCTCCTTGGTCGAGGCGCGGCTGACCGGGGTGTCGTCGGTGTGGCCCTCGACGATGACCTTGGCGCCCTTGTACTCGCCTTCGTTGAGGCGCGCGGCGATCTTCTCGATGGTCTTCTTGCCCTCGGGGCTGAGGTCGGCCGAGCCCTTGGCGAAGGCGAAGTCCTCGTCCAGCGCCAGGCCACCGCGGCCATTCGACGTGGTGCCCTCGATCTCGGGTCCGTTGATGATCTTGTTGAGCTGGGTGCCGACGCTGTCGGGCTTGGCAGCGAGCTGGTTGCGCGCATTGGCGAGATCGGTCTTCAGCCCGGCGTTCTCGGCACGCAGCTGGCCATTCTCGGCGGACAGGCGGTCGCGCTCGTTGGCGGCCTCCTCCTGTTCGACGTTGCCGCCGCCGCTGCCGGTACGGGTATGGCAGCCGGTGACCGCGAACGCGGCGATCAGGGGGATGAGCAGAACGCTGCGGGCGACGCGCATGGATGGACTCCGGAGGTAGGGGCGGGCCAGTCCGGCGCCATGCCGGCTCGCCGCGCAAGGAAGGATGGCGACCATAGGTGTCACCGGGCCGGGGGCAAGTGGGCCAGGAGCGCGCGTGCGCAGCTCTGCGGCCCGATGCCGAGGATCCAGCGGCGCTTACTTGCTGCCGCTGTCCTTCCAGCCGAGGTCGACCTTCTGCTCGGTGAAGGTCTCGGTGCCGACCTGGTACTTCTCGCCCTCGACCACCGGGTAGGTGGTGGCGCCGGCCTTGACCTGCTTGCCACCGGGGACGACCTCGGTGATGACGAAGCTCTTCAGGCGCTCGCCCTTGCCGGCCATGCCGTTCAGGTACTTGGTGAAGCGCCAGTCGGCCTGAATGTCGCGCTCCTTGCGGATGTCGATGTACTCGCCGCCGTCGGGGTGGCGCTCCTTGAAGCGCTTCTCATTGGGCTCGACGGTGAAGCCCGCGAGGGTCGAGGCCATGTTGGTCCAGGCATTGTCGTCCAGGCCGCGACGGGTGCCGCCGGCCGCGTCCTTCTCGCCGACGCCATAGGGGCTCATCGCCAGGAAGTAGTAGGGCAGGACCAGGGCCAGGCCGACGATCAGGGTCAGGGTCATCAGGGTCGGCCAGATCCAGTGCACCGTCGGGATCTCGGCCTTGGCGCGGCTGCTGCGCACGCTGCGGCGCGACGAGCTGCCGACGTTGCTGTTGCTGCTGCCCGCGTCGATCTGCGAGGTCTGGAAGTCGATGGGCGCGGTGGTGGCGCCGACCTGGGTCTCTTCGACCGCGGTCATGACCGCGGTGTTGGAGTCGGTGAAGTTCAGGCTGGCCACGCCGGGCGAGGCCTTGGCCATGTCCCGCGCGTGCGGGTCATCGAAGCTCACCACCTCGAGCTCGTCGCCGAAGGTGATGGACTCGGAGGCGTTGGTGTCCTTGCGCGGCTGGACGATGGTCTCGCTGGCGTCGTCCACGACTTTGCCGAGATCGATGGAGAGCTCGTCGCTGTCGCCGGTCAGGACGATGGTGCCCTCGTCGCCTTCGGCGCGCGCGAGCTTTTCGACATCATCGCGGTTGAGCTGCAGCTTGCCGCCCACGCGCTGGGCGCGGATCGCGCCGCCGTTGATATGGTTGTTGAGCGCGGCGTCGTCGCAGCCCAGCAGGGCCTTGGCTTCCTTCGCGTCGATCATGTCAGCCATGCGAACTCCAGTCTCGGGCGTGCGGATTGGGGGCGGGAGCCCCGCGGGAAGTCCAACCTAGGTCAGGTGGCATCAGGCGGCAAGGAGGTGGAGGGGGGTGTCCGGGTCGCGGCTCATACACCTGGGGAGGCGGACGGCTGGCGGCTGACGGCTGGCGGCTGGCCAATCGTTGGCGGCGGTTGGATGTGGTGATCAGCGGCGGGGCGCTGGCCCTGGTGGCCTGAGACCAGCGCCGCAGGGGCCGCAGGCGCCTCCTCCCGAGCTACCCTGTCCCCGCGAAACCCCTCCAGCAGCCCGACTTCGCTCGCCGTGAACCCGGCGGCGAGCCTGCCGGCATGGTCCAAGGGCGTCGGCCCGGGGACCTGACCGGGGAAGAGCCGGGCGAGCACCGTGGCGAAGTGGCTTTCCGGGTCGCGGCCCTGGGCCTGGCACCAGGCGCGGTGCCAGCGCGTGCCGATGCCGACATGGCCGATCTCGTCATGATAGATGACGGACAGCACCGTGTGGGCTTCCGGGTCGAGGCCCACCAGCCGCGGCAGCAGCTCGGCCGAGACGTCCAGGCCGCGCGCTTCGAGGAAGCGCGGCACCGCGACCAGATGGTCGCCGAGGTCGTCGCAGGCCAGCGCGGTCGCCCACAGGCGGTGGTGGATGGGCGCGTCCCCAGGCGCCGCCCCGCGCGTGGCGAGCAGCTCTTCAAGGAGCCCGGCGTGGCGCGCCTCATCCCGGGCGATGCCCAGGAAGTCGGTATGGAATGCGGCCGGCATGTCCGGTGCGCGCAGGCACGCGAGCACCGCCAGGTCGACCGCGCTCAGCTCGATGTGGTGGATGGACTGCAGGAAGCGCAGCCGCGTCGGCGCATGCGCCAGGGTGCGCCGCCGTCGCCGCGTCTCCTCGGCCTCGTGGTAGTGCGCCGGGCGCCCCGGGCGACCCGGCGGCACCGGGACCACCCACGTCTCCTGGGGAGCACGCATGTCCGCCAGCAGCGCCGCCTTGGCTGCGCTGGTGGGCGCGGCGATCACGGCAAGGAGATCTTCGGCATACGGCATGGCCTAGGTTCGGTGGAATATGCCGAAACGCCAGGCGGCACGCGCGGTCGGCGTCGAGACGCGAGACGCGAGACGCGAGACGCGAGACGCGAGACGCGAGACGCGAGACGCGAGACGCGAGACGCGAGACGCGAGACGCGAGAAAAACCGTGTTCCGGGTCGGCGCAAGGGTGCGGGGGTGGCGTGAGGAGTCGACCTCGTGTCTCGCGTCTCGTGTCTCGCCTCTGGCCCCCAACGGCGCCGATTCAGCGGGACTCATGCTCCGTGCTGGTCACCAGCCCGCGTGCGTCGGTGACGTTCAGGTACCAGGTAGTGGCCTGCTCGGGGACGGGGGCGGAGATGGTCCGCGCCTGCGCATCGATGGTCGCGGGCAGGGTCGTCCAGGCGCGTTCCTTCCACGGACCGGCGTCGTTCGTCACGCATAGCTCGGCGAGCGTGAGGGCCACACCCGCGGTGTAGTCGGCGCTCGCCACGCCGTGCGCGGTCGGGTGGGCCGTCAGGCGTACGAGCGGGACGCCCTGCTTGACCATGGCATCGGCGAAAGCGTGGATCTCCTCGGGGTTCTCGCCCGCTCCGCCGTGGCCGTGGGGCATGCGCAGGCGCAGGCAGATGGTGCGCGGCCCGGACGGCAGGCGGTAGGAGCGGCGCAGCGAATCCATGGGGAAGGCGGGGTCGTTGGTGCCGGTCACCCACAGCATCGGCATGGTCGCGGCGGGCAGGTAGCAGGACGGGTCCCAGCGCGCGGTCCAGGTCGCACTGCGCTCCGCGCCGAGGCGCGCAAATTCTGGGAGCCACACCGAATCGTCGGCCAGGAAGCCGCAGCCGTAGACCGGCACCGCGAAGCGGAAGCGCTGGTCGAGGCCCGCCACCAGGCAGGTCAGGTAGCCGCCCCAAGAGATGCCGATGACGCCGATGCGCGCGGCGTCGACCTCCGGAAAGGAACGCAGCAGCGCGTGCGCGCGCAGCGCTCCGGCGAGCGCGTGGTACTGCCATTCCTCGTTGGCCGGGCCGTCGGGCGGCGCCACCCAGTCGCCCGGCGGGCCGCCTTGCGGGTCGCGCTGCCAGTGGTCCTGCTCGCGGATCGGCAGCTGGCCGCAATGGTCGATGGCGATGGCGGCGTAGCCGCGTCCGACCCACAGCCGGACCCAGGCGTCGAAGGCGGTGCCGCCGCCGCCGTGCAGCAGCACCACCGCCGGGACCTTGACCCCCGGCGCGACGCGCGGTGCGCCGTACCAGGCGAAGACCCGGGTCGGCGCGCCATGCGTCGGTTCGCCCGGCAGGAACAGCGCCCGGCAGCCCTCGGCCGCGAAACCGGGAGCGTCGCTGACCTGCGGCGTCGCGAGGAATCGTGCCTCCAGCGCGAGTCCCGGCGGCGTGGCGGCAGCGGCGCGCAGCATGGTGAGCAGGATCACGGCGCAGCGTGCGCCGTGGAGCAAGGGACTGGTCGCTGGGATGCGCATGCGTCGGATTCCTCACCCGGATAGGGACTGCTGCGCCGGAGCGGAGCGCATTGTCGCGAGATACGCCATGGCGGAAGTCACGGGCGGCATGGATGGAGATACCGCCTACCGTCTGCCGCCGGTGACGGCGCCGCGCGTCAGCGCACCGTCATGCCGCGGCGGATCAGCTCTTCGCGCACCAGGAAGCGGATGCGCTCGAGGTCGACGTTGCGGCCGGGGCAGGCGGTGGCCTTCCCGGGCACGTCGCGGTGGCCGATGATGTGGTTCACCGACAGGGTCGGGACGTGGTGGATGAGCTGCACGCACAGCTCGACCAGGCGGCGTTCCTGGAAGGGGTCGAGCGGTGCGTCGGCGAAGTTGCCGACCAGGCAGATGCCGAGCCCGTCCTGGTTGTAGGGCGCCTGCTCGGGGCCGGGACCGGCGTGGGCGCCGTGGCTCTGCAGCCGCCAGCGGTAGGTGGCCTCGACGTAGCCGAGGGGCAGCGGGCTGCCGTTGCCGATGACGAAGTGGTAGCCGATGCCGTCCCAGCCGCGGCCGAGGTGTTCGCCATCGAAGGTGCGCGCGTCACCGGCGCGGCTGGCGCTGTGGTGGATGACCAGCCACCGCCACGGGTGCAGGGCGGTGGTCTCGGGCGGGGCGATCGCGCTCCATTCCAGCGGGCCGCCCTCGGCGGGATGGGGTCGCGAGGCGACCCAGATCAGCGCGCAGGTGAGCAGGCCGATCGCGGCGAACAGCAGCAGGCGCTGGCTGGGATCCACGCGCGGTGCGCGGTGCGCAGGCATGGCGACCAGGCTGACCGTCGAGTGCTTGCGCCGGAACTCCTCGGTGGGACTCGGCTCCTGGCCATGCGACTCGTCCATGGGCATGTCCAGGCGGGCAGGCATGCCGGCGCGATCCGTCACCTGATCAGGGGCGTTCAC
>JACDGQ010000129.1 GCA_013821615.1 Planctomycetota bacterium | reverse complement strand
GGCATCCACCGTCGCGCCGGCTGCGACCGCGGTCAGCGCCTCCGCGCCCGCGGGGGCGGACAAGGCTGCGGGCAGAATCGCGGAGAAAGCCGCGGAAAACACCGCGGACAAGCCCGCCGACCACCCGGAGAACGGCGACAAGCCCGAACCCGCCAACGCCGCGCCGGAATCGCTCGACGTCGCCGGCGCCCTCGCCGCGCTGGCGGGCGCGGACGAGGCCGCGGCCCCGACCACGGTGGCGGCCTGGGACAAGGCGCTGTTCGCCAAGGACGGCACCATCGTACGCGGCGCATACGTGCGCGCCTGCGCCAGCGTCGACACGCCCGATGTCGATCACCGCCTGGGTCCCGCTTGGAGCGCCTTCCACGGCGGCGCGGCCAAGCCGGCGCAGGAGAAGAAGCCCGACGACAAGACCGCGGACGACAAGGCGCCCGCGAGCCCGGCGGGCGGCGCCGCCTTCCCCGAGATCCTGCTGCGCCATCCCGACGGCGAATACGTGTGGAAGGAGAAGGGCGCCAAGGCGGTCGACTGGACCGGCCACGGCGGCCAGGTGCTGTTCGCGCCGGACAAGCCCAGCGATCCGGGCATCGACCGCATGACCTTCATCTGGTCCTACCACGAGAACCACGGCGCGGCGAAGTTCTGGCACGTCTACCTGCTCAAGCCCGGCATCGACACCAAGGACGGCGGGCAGTGGTGGAGCGGGCTGCCCGATCCCTGCGTCACCACGCCGGCGTTCACCGCCGCCGCGGGCAAGGATCTGGTGCGCACCGCCACCGCCATCGGCCGCGCCAGGGCGTGCTGGGCGAACAACGGGGTGATCGCCTTCCGCAACGGGTTGATCACCTACGACGGCAGCGGCAACAGCGGCGATCCCGGCAAACCCCTGCAGCTGCCCCCCGGCAAGGTGCCGACCGCGGTGGCGATGACCAACTCCGCGGAATTCGCCCTGATCACGGTGTGGGACGTCAACACGCTCAAGGGCCAGGTCGCGGTCATCGCCATGAAGACCATCAACTGGATGCAGCCGACCAACGGCTTCTTCGGCGACATGAAGCTGCTCGGCTTCATCGATCTGCCCAAGGATCTGCGCTGCCCGAGCGGCATCTGCGCCGGCAGCGACTCGCCCTTCGGCAAGGAGATCGAGAACGCTGACATCCACGACGCCGCCAAGCGCGCGAAGATGCAGGACGACCCGGCCGTCGCGGCGACGCGCGGTTTCGCCGTGGTCATCTCGCGCGCCGAGAACCGCGCCTGCTTCATCGATCTGGCGCCGCTCTTCCAATGGGTGCGCGCCAACCGCCTCGGCCCGGCCAAGCTCTTCGCCGTGACCGAGAAGCCGGGCCCGGATCCCAAGGAGTGGCCCTTCACCTTCGCGGTCGCGCCGCTCGCGAAGCCCAAGGTGGTGGCGACCATCGCCATCGAACAGCCGACCGCGGTGATGAACGGCTTCAAGGACGGCGATCCCGGCTATGGCAGCAAGGCGGTGATCGCGACCATGGACGGCAAGCTGGTGCTGATGGAGGTCGGCCAGCTGGGCCTCGCCAGTGCCAAGGCCGGGCCGATCGCGCCGGTGGGCGTGCTGCGCATCGGGCGCAACCCGACCTCCTTCGGCCTCGGCCAGCACGATCTCGGTCCGGCGAACTCGTTCTTCGTGACCAGCCGCGGCGACCGCTCGGTGCACTGGGTGAAGGTGGTCGGCAACACCTTCGTGCCGATCAAGACGCTGCGCGACAAGCGCCTCATCGATCCCGTCGCGGTCGAGCCGATGAGCGCGCGCTGGGCCGACGTCATCTCGGTCGCCGACTTCAAGGGCCGCCAGGTGGTGAATTACCTGATCCGCCCGCTGACGCCCTGGTACGAGCCGCTGTTCGGCGGCCTGGGCGAGAAGGGCGACGCCGATTTCGAGTGCACCGGCATCGCCAAGATCCCCGGGTACCCCTACGCCGTCTCCGGCGCGGAGGTGCCGTGAACCCGGCACGCGGGGGCGCGCTGCTGGCGCTGGTGCTGCCGGCCGCCGTCATGGCGATGTTGCTGACCAGCGCGTTCGTCGCGCGCCCGGCCGGCATCCTCACCACGCCGCTGACGGGGCTGGAGCTGCGGCTGGTGCCCGCCGGCAGCGCGGTGCTCGGCGATCGCACCGGCGTCGACCGCGAGCATCCGGCGCGCAGCGTGACCTTCGCGCGTCCATTCTGGATCGGTGAGTGCGAGGTCACCCAGGCGCAGTGGCGCGCGGTGATGGGCAGCGACCCGAGTATCGTCACGGGCGACGATCTGCCGGTCGAGCGCGTCAGCTGGTACGATTGCCAGGAGTTCCTCGCGCGCCTGGGGACGCGCGACGGCCGCGCCTACCGCCTGCCGCGCGCCGACGAATGGGAATACGCGCGCCGCGCCGGCAGTTCAGCGCTGCCGGTCGCCGACGAGGAGCGCGCCTTCGCCGCCGCCGCCGGCCGTTATGTGCACCGCCGCGCACTCGATCCCGCCGCGTCCTGCCCGGCCAACGCCTGGGGCCTGCGCGGCATGGAAGGTAACGCCTGGGAGTGGGTCGCCGACAGCGACGCCACCTACCCGGAGCGCCGGCTGATGTGCGGCGGCTCGTGCAACATGGTGCCGCGCTGGTGCCGGCCCGAGGCGCGCCTGTGCTACCCGCCCGACTTCATCCACGAACGCCGCGGCCTGCGCATCGCGCTGGACGCGGAATGAGACCTTTTTCAGAGATGCCCATGCTGCGCTCCTGCCAACGCTTCCTTCTGCTCGTGCTGTGTTGCCTGCCGCTGCCCGCGCTCGCCGCGGTGCCGAAGAAGGCGCCGCCGCCCCCGCCCGGTCCGGAGGCCATGGAGATCAAGACCCTGATGGTCGAGCGCGGCAAGCTGATGATCGACAATCCCATGAACCAGCACTCGATGGACGACGACTGGCGCGGCTTCCAGCCCGGCAAGTGGCAGTGCGAAGACGGTCAGGGCGTCAAGGTCACGGCCGTGCCGGGCGACCACGGGCCCTATCGCATCCGCCATTTCGATCTCACCGATTTCGTGCTGCAGGTGTCGTTCATGTTCGACGGCGTCGACGAGCTCAACTTCGGTTTCGACAACGACGGCGGCCAGCACCTGATGGGCTGCCACCTCAGCCCCGACAGCATCGCCATCGGGCGCACCCCGCTGATCGGCAAGGACCGCAAGGACGACGCCATGGACCACGCCACCTGCAAGCTGGAGCGCGGCGTCTGGCACACCCTGGTGTGGGAGTGCAAGGGCCAGGAGATGATGGCCTGCGTCGACCAGCAGTGGGTGGTCTACGGCCACACCGACGGCATCGACTGCTACAAGACCTACACCGCATTTTCCACCGGCGCGGTGCCGGGCAAGTTCATCCACGTCGCGAACTACCGCGCCTGGCAGGCGGGGGCCTTCACCGCGGAATGGGAAACCAAGAAGCGCGCACGCGTGGTCGAGTACAAGTCCAAGAAGCATTGAGCGCGACGCGCAGGTATCCTCATCGCATCGCAGACCCCACCGGGAATCCCATGACCATCTCCTCCAGCCTCCGAGTCCGCCTCCTTCCGCTCCTCGCTGTGGTGCTGTGCGCGCGCCTTTCCGGCGCCGAGCTCTTCCAGCCGGTGCTCGACAAGGCGGATCTCGACGCTGCGGCCTTCAGCGAATGGATGGACGGCAAGGAGACCGTGATCGGCCCCGACCGCCGCCGCGAAGGCCCAGCCTGGGTGGTGTGGACGCGCGACAGCCAGGCCGGCTGGTACGGCCAGGAGTTCGGCGACGGCAAGATCCCCGGAGCGCGCCACCTGCGCCTGGGTTTCACCAAGCCCATCGCGGTCGGCACCATCCTGGCCGACGCCGAGACCATCAGCGTGCTGAAATCCGGAGCCGCGTATCCCGGCAACCTCGGCGACGACAGCCAGTGGCTGCCGCTGGCGCGTCTCGGCGAGGGCGGCCTGGCCAGCACCGTCGACGGCGGCGAACTCGCCACCTGGGTGGTGCCGCCGGGCACCAGCACGCGCGCGCTGCGCCTGACCCACGTCGCCAAGGCCAACGACCGCCGCTACAACGGCCGCATCGCCGCGGTGTGGCTGCTCGCGGACCGCTTCGACAACGTCGCCGGCCAGGCGGTGGCGACCGCCAGCGCCAACAGCGAGGCGGCGGGGAAGATCATCGACGCGCGCGACAACGGCCACTCGAACGCGTGGGACAACGGCGGCGACGGGCAGGAGCTGCCCATCTCCGGCGAGCACCCCACGTGGGTGATGCTGTCGTGGAAGCAGCCGCGCACGCTCGCCGGCCTGGCCCTGCTCGGCGCGGGCGCGGCCAAGGCCGAGGTGCAGTACTGCACCGCTCCCGTCGATCAGCACCCCACCCTCGCACCCGAATCCGCCTGGACCACCATCGTGCCGGCGACCGGCGTCGATCCGCTCTATCCGCGTGCGCTCGGACTCAGCCCCCTGCCCTTCCCGAAGCCGGTGACCACGCGCGGCGTGCGCGTGCGCTTCGTGGTGCCTTACGACGACCAGCACACCCACCCGCACCTCAATGGCATCACCCACGGCGGCAAGCGCATGTGGCTGTCCGAGGTATTCGCGTTCGCGCCGCTCGGCGACAAGCCGTTGACCGCGCCGGCGCCGGCGCGCACCGCCGATGATCACCCGCCCATCCCGCTGCGCTTCCACCTCGACAAACCCGGCCTGGTCACGCTGGTGATCGAGGACGCCCAGGGCAACCGCATCCGCAACCTGGTCAGCGAGACGCGCTTCCCGGCCGGCGACTGCACCGCGTGGTGGGACGGCCTGGACGACCGCGAGCGCGATTACGAGGCCGCCGAGCACCACGTCTACCGCATCCCCGGCAAGCTGGTCGCGCCCGGCACCTACCGCGTGCGCGGTCTGGTGCGCGACGACGTGTCGCTGACCTACGAGTTCAGCTTCTACACCCACGGCACGCCCGCCTGGGAGACCGCCGACAGCACCGGCGGCTGGCTCGCCAACCACACCCCGCCGCAGGCCTGCGCCTTCGTGCCCGCGGGCATGACCGGCGACGGCAAGGAGTGCATGCTGCTCGGCAGCCCGGTGACCGAGGGCGGCTCCGGCTTGGCCTGGGTCGATCTCGACGGCCGCAAGCTGCACGGGGTGGGCTGGATCGGCGGCAACTGGAGCGGCGCCGCGCGCCTGGCCGTCGACCGCGGCGCGAAGCGCCTGCCCGGCTATTACGCGTACGTCGGCTCCGCCCAGGAGAACGAGCTGCGCCTGACCGGCATGCGCGTGAGCGGCGGCGATGGCGCGATCCTGCACTGGCACTTCGCCGCACCCGCCGACAGCGAGCTGAACGGCATCGCGGTCCGCGACGGGCTGATCGTGTGCAGCCTGCCCAAGCTGAACACGCTGATGTTCGTGCAGGCGGCGGACGGGCGCATCCTCACCCAGCTGCCGTGCGCGGATCCGCGCGGCGTGGCCTTCGACGCCCAGGGCCGGCTGTGGGTGCTGAGCGGCACGCGCCTGCTGCGCGCCGACCTGCCCGCTGATTTCGCCGAGCGCTTCACCGGTGCGCCGGTCGAGCGCGCCAGCTGGGTGGCCAGCGCCAGCTCTGGCGACGCGGCCCCCGCCATCGATGGCAAAGGCGACACGCGCTGGGGCACCGGCCACCCGCAGCAGAAGGGCGACTGGTTCCAGCTCGACCTGGGCCGCGCGCAGAAGATCGCCCGCGTGTCGCTGACCTGCAAGGGCAGCGACGGCGACTTCCCGCGCGGCGTCGAACTCTATGCGAGCGCCGACGGCGCGACCTGGGGCAAGGCGCTGGTCAGCGCGGCGGGCAGCGGCGCGGTCACCGACCTCACGCTGCCGGCGGGTACCAGCGCGCGCTTCCTGAAGCTGGTCTCGACGGGCAGCGATGCCAACAACTGGTGGTCGATCGCCGAACTCGGCGTCTTCGGGCCGGCGACCGGGTATCCCGAACTCGGTGGGAAGGCGGTGGTGAGCGGTCTCGAGGATCCCGTCGACCTGTGCGTCGAGGGCCAGCAGATCTACCTCAGCGACCGCGGCACCAGCCAGCAGGTCAAGGTCTTCAGCCTCGACGGCGCGCCCCTGCGCACCGTCGGCCGTCCGGGCCGCCCGGGCGTCGGCCCCTATGATCCGCTGCACATGAACAACCCCGCCGGCTTGGCCATCGACGCGCGCGGCCGGCTGTGGGTCGCCGAGTACGAGAACCAGCCCAAGCGCATCAGCGTGTGGAAGCCCGACGGCAGCCTCGACCGCGCCTACTACGGGCCGGCCCGCTACGGCTGCGGCGGCACCCTCGACCCCGCCGACAAGAGCCGGCTGTTCTTCGAAGGCATGGAATTCAGCCTCGACTGGAAGACCGGTGGCGACGCACTGCGCAGCGTGATCTGGCGCGGCGGCCTCGACCTCGGCGGCGGCCAGCCGGAGCGCATGGAGCACGTCGGCGGGCACGACTACCTGACCAACACCTACGATTCCAACCCCACCGGCGGCGCCGACGTGGCCGGCATCTGGAGCCTGGAGGGCGGCATCGCCAAGCCGATCGCCGCTGCGGGCCGCGCGCGCTCCTGGCCGAGCGTCGCGGAACACTTCGCCAGGCTCGACCGCTTCTCGGTGCGCTGGACCGGCAAGGTGGTGCCGACGGTCACTGGCCAGGTCGTCTTCCACACCATCAGCGATGATGGCGTGCGGCTGTGGGTGGACGGCAAGCCGCTCATCGACAACTGGAAAGGACACGGACCGACCGAGGACCACGGCAGCGCGACGCTGACCGCGGGCAAGCCGGTCGACATCCGCCTGGAATGGTATCAGGGCAGCGGCGGCGCGGCCATCCACCTGCTGTGGTCGGCCACCGGGCTCGCCAAGGGCGTGATCCCGGCGAGCCAGCTGATCGCCACCGGCGCCACCCATCCGGGCGGATTGCGCGGCGACTACCACTTCGGCGAGAACTTCGACCGGGCCGCCTTCTCGCGCATCGACCCCACTATCGACCTCGACCTGCCGGCGGGTGGCGTGATCGAGATCCCGGGCACCGGCGCCGCCGCCGCCGCCTACCGCGCGCGCCTGCCGGCCGGCGCGGATTTCGAACGCGACGCGCTGTTCTTCGCCTGGAGCGACCGCAACCACGACGGCAAGGTCGATGCGGAGGAGGTCACCTTCCACCGCGACGAGGTCGGTGCCGTCACCGTGCAGCCGGACCTGTCGTTGGCGACCTCGACCGGACTGGTCGCCAAGCCGACCGGGTTCGACGCCAGCGGCGTACCGCTCTACGACGCGGGCACGGCCACGGCGGTGGTGCCGGGCGGCCGCATCGCCAACACCTCGGGCGGCGGCAACACCATGCTCTGCCCCGACGGCTGGACGGTCATGACCATCCCGCCCGCGCCCTTCCCGCAGCAGTCCTCGATGAGCGGCGTGAAGGACGGCGTGGTGCGCTGGACCTACCCCAGCCTGTGGCCGGGCCTGCACCCGTCGCATTCGGCGCCGGTGCCCGACCGTCCGGGCATGCTGATCGGCACCACACGCGTGCTGGGCGCACCCTTCAAGCCGAGCGCGTCCGATGCCGGCTGGTGCTGGGCGATCAACGGCAACCAGGGCGTCATCTACCTCTTCACCAGCGATGGGCTGTTCATCGCCACGTTGTTCCACGATGCGCGCCAGGCCTCGACCTGGGCGATGCCGACCGCGACGCGCGGCATGCATCTCGAGGACAGCTCGATCGGTCAGGAGAATTTCTGGCCAAGCCTGACCCAGACCGCCGACGGCCGGGTCTACGTGGTCACGAACAGCGCCATCATCCAGGTCGGCGGGCTGGAGACCATCACGCGCCTGCCCGCGGTCGAATTCGCGGTCGGCGCCGAGCAGCTCGCCAAGGC
>JACDGQ010000128.1 GCA_013821615.1 Planctomycetota bacterium | reverse complement strand
CGTCGACGCGCCGGATCACCTGCGCCTGGTCAGCGACCTGCGCCACGACCGCCTCGCCGGACTGGTGTTCGCGGTCAACCCGTTCGCCCTGATGCGTACGCCGGTGATCACCCGGCCAGGCGTGCCGCGCATCGCCATCATGGACGCGCCCAGTCCGCCGGTCGCCGCTGCGGCCCTGGACGAGGCCGGCTTCATCGCCAAGGCGCTCGACTTCTTCAGCGTGCGCCGCCGCACGCGCGTCGCGGTGCTGTCGGTACCCGGGCTCGAAGGGGGTTTCCGCAAGCGCCTGGAAGGCGCCCTCGCCGAGCGCTGGCTCGAGACCCGGCCATGGTGGTGGCACACCCTCGACCACGCTTCGGCCGTCGGCGCCCGCGCCCTGGTGCACCTGCTGATGCACCCCGGCCAGGACGTGCGCCCCGACGCGCTGTTCATCACCGACGACAACCTGGTCGAGCCCGCCACCGCCGGCCTGCTCGCCGCGGGCGTGCGCGTGCCCGAGGACGTGGCGGTGGTCGCGCACTGCAACTTCCCCTGGCCGACCGCCGCCGCCACACCCGCACACCGGCTGGGCTACGACGCGCGCGAGGTGCTGCTGCGCTGCCTGGAGTGGATCGACGCGCAGCGCGCCGGCACGCCGGTGGAGCAGCGCATCCTGCTGCCGGCGCGGTTCGCGGATGAGCGGGTGGAGTAGCGGGGGCCGGGGCCGCAAATCGGGCGCCGTTCATCAAGGGCCCCAACGTCATAACCGATGATCGGTGAGCGTATGCTTTAGATAAAGAACCTGGGGTGCGACCACTTGTGGTCGGGCGAATAGCCAACCCGGGGACTTCCCAGAAAATGGCGTCTGATCGAAGCAGCGGCTTCAGCGTGCCTGTGGAAGCGGAGTTATTTTTACAGCCGAAAGCGCATAAGCGCCATTTTGGCCAATCGCGTAGTCTATTGTCGCCTGGAAGTGCTCATCTAGAGGGTAGATTAAAGTAGACGACTTGGCTCTCGGGAATTCAAGAACCGGTTCAACCGTATTATTTGTGCCGATAAGGTACGGGGGTAACTGGGATTCCACCTCTGCACGGCTCATTCCTGGGCGCATGGCTGAGCTACGCTCCTGCCAATTTACGGTGGTCGGCAAAGGTGCCTCCTTCTGTTCTGCGGGAATTGCACGCGGAGGAGTTCCAGAACTTGTGCCCGCAGTATCCGTAACCTGGTGAGCCGTTTGATGAGGTGGATCCATGTGTACGCCAGTGGGAGCTTGATTCGCACTGGGGGCACTGCTCCTTGCCGCAGTCGAATGATCAGCGCACCCGACCATAGCCACAGCAATAGGAACGATTAAGAAATTATAGGTGGTCATGCTAGCTCCAACATTAGTGGGAATTGGTCGTGGTATAGCTCGACGCCGGGCCATTGAACGTATTCACTCGGTCATTGACCGGACCAAGAGGCTTCGTGACACCACCGTCGACGTCCGCGCGTAGGAGTTGTGGATCCATGCTCGGCGTGACCTTGCTACCCGCTTGAGTCGTTCCCGCTACTACGGACGCAGCCACCGCCGCGTTATGGTAGTCAGCCTCTGCCCGGACTGGGTCAGTGACAACACCAGCGGCCAACGGAGTCAGGAATGGGCTCCAGCCCGCATTCCGTACGTTTTCTTCAATCACGAGCCCATCCCAATTGTCTTGGAGAACCGTTGTGAATTGATCCTTTACGGTAATGGTGATGTCGTTTTTCCACTCAACCACGGTCGGTCGATCTGCCGCCAATGCAGGACTTGAATCTGTAGCCGTAGGGGTCTCCTGATAATCGGTTGGCTCGACAACAGTCACGGGCATGACGATACAAATGTCGCCTGATGCCGAAACGCATCGTCCCTGCAGGCGGGTATCTTTGTTGCCGCCGCTGAGCGTCACTCCGCCAACGGTGAGATCAACCGAACCCGTGCCGCTCGCGGGCAGAACGGTGGCACGGGGGTCACTCGACGTGAAGAAAGCTGTTACCCCAGCCGGTGTTACTGTCGCCGTGACCTTGGCATGCCATTTGGCAGGTATCCCGGGACGGACCTCTTTCTTCGAGAAAACAATATCAACGACGGTGATGCGCTGTGAAAATATGGTCTGTTCAATCTGGACATCATATATTTTCCCGGTCGTTCCCGGAGTTACACGAAGCTTAAGCACATCTCCTTTGATATTGCAATCGATCATGCTGGTAGACGTGGTTTTCTTATTCTCATTGAACGCTGCCTCCTTGGGAACTCCTGCGCTTCCGACGATGGTGATGACGTGTTTCGTGCCACCGGTGGTCGCATTATCCGTTACCGTCACCACGAGATCCTTACCGCCGCTGGCGCTACACATCACAATGGGGTCGACGGTAACCTTGCAGCCGCTCCCGTTGATGCCTCCCGAGGATCCAATTGGCACAGGAGGTGAATTGGCCTGTGAGAAGTCGACCGTGAAGCAGTAACGATCTTCCTCAGCAGGCATCTCGATATCGAAGACGTAGACGCCGTCAGTTTCCTTAGCAATCGGATCGAAGACCTTGGTGAAGATGTTGGATGACACCGTAAACGTTTTGGAACCGCCTGCGAATGTAGACGTATGGGCGAACATGCTGAAGGTCACTATGGCGTTGGGAACCAAGGGGTGCATGACCAGCTTCGTAGTTCCAATGCCTGTGCTCGCGTCAATAAGTGCCTCACGCAGACTGGGGGTGTCGATGGTGAACTCATCGACGGGCGCTTCACCGATGACACGAGGGCCTGCGGGAGATTGGATCACGGCCTGGATGCGCAGGTCGCCGCGCGCCTTGGCTCGTATCTCCAGATGGGCAAGGTCACCAGTCGTCCCGATTTCCGTAACGTCGAGCAGGTTGGGATCATTGGCCTGAAAGGTTACCTGCGTAGCATCCGGAAGGACGTGAAAGTCAGCAACGCGCAAAAAACCAACCTGGTCCGCTCGCCTCGTGATGAGTGCCTGAACAACCGTGACTGCAACCGACGCGACATCGTTGCCATTCCCATCTTTAACGATACCCAGGAAGTGCCCCGGTTTGTGAAAGGGAATAATTGATTGCTCGCCTGGAGTGATTGAAAATGGTTTTCCGTAAATACCGCAGTTGAGATACGTGTAGACGGTGCCAGAGACGGCTGAGGTGAACGCCAGAGAATCACCAACGGCGATGGTGGCGGTTGCATCGCCCGGGGCTATGGTGACCGGGTACGTCTCGGCTCTCGAACTGTTTTCAAGGCCAATAAACATAAGTGCGATGAGCATAAGGCGAGAAAGCATACTTGATCTCCGAAGTGATGGGCCCAACCTGCCCGAACGGCAGGACTTTAAAAGGTGCGGGTTCGATGCAAGGGCATTTTACTTCAGCTGCAAAGAGGGTTATCAATGAAAACGAGCTGGGCAGTAATTGCTGGAATTTGCGCGTTTCTGAGCGCCTTCGGCACATTCATCATCATTTCAACGTTGCGCAACGCTCCTATGGCAGACCCATTGCCTTTCGAGCAGCATGCTGGGCAACTAGGACCCGGTGGCCCCCAGTCCAAAACACCGATCTCAGTCATCGAAGCGTTGGACCCGCGGAAGGCAAATCCTCCCCCTGCGGACCACAGCACTCCGCCGACACCCACGATTGACGGGTCCGGTCTGGATACACACAAAACGGAAATTGGACAAGAAAATCGCGACCGCACCATTTTTTTAGATGTGACCCAGGGCGATACCGAGAGGAACGAGGCAATGAATCGATTGCTGGCAGCTAAGAATACCATCTTGCAACAGGACCTCTTGACCATTCTCGCGCGGAGTGATGAGCGTTCACGTTTCCGAGCATTCGCCGCTCAATTTCTTGGCGTTCTAGCTTCGGACGAAAGCCTCCCGGACGATGCTCATCAGATAGCATTGGATGCGCTGAAATCGCTTCTGACAGATCGGGATCGTCCAGTGCGCAGGGAGGCCTTGCAAGCCTTAGTGCGAAACGCGGATCCGATTGCCATGGGGATGCTTTCAACTGCACTGACTGACGCGGCATGGTCGGCAGACCGCGACTTGATCATTCGATGCTTATTTGAAAGCAATGCAGTTGCTAAAATGAGCGAAATCCGCACATTCCTTCATGATCCTGATCCTGTCGTGGAAATCGCAGCGCTGTATGTGCTAGGCGAGTGGAAGGACGTAGTGAGCCAAGCAGATTTTGCTACTGCTTCAAGGTCTAAAAACATTCGGATTCAGCGAGCGGGATCCCTAGCCCTGCAGAAAGTTAGCGGGGCAATGGGTGGTCCCTAATCCTCAGCATACCGGCTGAGGCCTTGACAGGCACACCTATTTCCCCCCATCTTCGCCGTCACCGACCCGAGCGGGTTGGCTGGGGCCCTTGGATTCGGATTGGCGTTGTTGATACTGATTGACCCGAAACCTGGTTTCGCAATGAAGATGTGTGAGCGTCCAGCCACGTGTACTCCTGGCTGGACGCTCAATCATAACCAGCCCGCTCCGCGGGCTCATCGTTGCCGATCTCGCGCATGACGCGCGCGCACGACGCGCGAAGAATCCGCCTCGCCCCGTCCGCCCTTCACTGCCGCGGCATCGCCGCGATCCACGCGCGGATCAGCGCCACGCCGTCCTGGTCGACGACGTTCGAGGCGATGCGCGGCATGCGCAGCGGGCCGAGGGCGGCCATGCGCGCGAGCATCAGCGAGTGGTCGGGGTCGCCGGGGCGCAGCACCTTCGCGCCGGGAATCCCGAGGTCGCCGTGCTGGGGGTCGAGGTTGACCGCGCCGGTCTGCGCCAGCGGAATGGTGCTGGTGAGGAAGAAGTAGGCGTTGCCGCCGCCGTACTTCATGTGGCAGTGCGCGCAGTTGGCCTGCAGGTAGGCGCGGGCGCGCGAGTCGAGCGGCGCGTGCGCGTCGTGCGGGTCGGCCAGGCGCGCGAGCTGCGCGGGCGGCTGCCCGTAGAGCGGGTGGGCGAGCAGGCCGAGGTGGTCGAAGACCGTCAGCTGGTTCGCCACCACGCCGCCGCCGTAGTCCTGATCGCGGTTGAGCTGCGCGGTGCTGGCGCCCAGCACGTAGTTGGCCGGCATGGTGTGGCACAGCGTGCATTCCGCGCGCCCGGGGAAGTGCCAGCGCTGCTCGCGCACGCCACCGGGCGCCTTGGCGTCGCGGATGCTGTAGGTGCGGTCCAGGCCGGCCGGCTGCTCGAGCAGCTCAGCGTCGGTCTGCGCGTCGTTCCACAGGTAGGTGTAGCCGTGCCAGGTGTTCTGCACCAGATGCAGCAGGCGCGTCTCGAGGCGCTTGCGCGTTGCCGGGTTGCCGGCCTCGAGGTCGAGCGCGAAGGTCTTCACCAGCACGCTGTCCTGCGGGAAGGTCCAGCCGTTGTCGCCCTGGTTCTCGATCCGGCCGTCGCCGGGGATGGCCATGAAGCGCTGCTTGGCCGCGCCGTCCGACCACAGCGGCGAGTTGACGCTGTAGGGGATCACCCCCGGCGCGACGCGGTGCTCGGCGGTCGACGCGAACAGCCCGGTCTCGCTCAGCAGGTGCGGGAAGTGGTGGCCGGCCGCGGCGGCGAGCACCGCGGGGTCCTCGGCCTCGAAGCGGTAGAGGCCGCCCATCAGGTCGACCAGCAGCAATTCGCCATCGGCGTCCTCGGCGAAATCCACGATGCGCAGCGCGGTCGAGGCGAGCTGCGCGTGCCAGGCGGGCTTGCCGGCCTCGCCGCGCACGCCCCACACCAGGCCGGTGTCGTAGTCGCCGTAGATGAAGGCGCCGGCGAGTTCGGGCAGGCGCTTGCCGCGGTAGACCTGGCCGCCGATCAGCGAGCGCGCCTCGAAGTGCGCGTGCTCGATCACCGGGGCGATGATCGGCGTCGGTCCGTGCGGGCGTTCCGGGCGGAAACCGTGGGTGCCCTCGAGGATCGACCAGCCGTAGTTGCCGCCGCGCTCGATCTTGAACACCGATTCCCACAGGTCTTGGCCGACGTCGCCGGCCCACAGCTCGCCGGTGACGCGGTCGAAGGCCATGCGCCAGATGTTGCGCAGGCCATAGGCCCAGATCTCCGGGCGCGCACCGAGGCGTTCGGTGAAGGGGTTGCCGGCCGGGATGCCGTACATGCGCCCGCGGCTGGGATGGTCGACGTCGATGCGGTGGATCGACGCCTGGAAATCGCCCAGGTCCTGGCCGCTCTCGCCGCCGTCGCCGTAGCCGCTACCGTCGCCGACCGAGAAGTAGAGGAAGCCGTCCGGCCCGAAGGCCATGCTGCTACCGAAATGGTCTTCGCCGGAGAGGAACTCGCAGATCACGGTCTCGCTGTCGAGGCGCGCGCGCGGCACCACCTCGGGCTCGCGGAGGTCGACGATGAAGCGCGAGATGCGCGTGCGCGGCGGTCCGGGAGTCTGCTCGCGGTAGAAGACGTAGAGCTGGCCATTCTCGGCAAAGTGCGGGTGCAGGACCAGGCCGTAAGCGGCGCGGCGCACGCGCTCGGGCAGGCCGGGGATGGCGATGTCGAGGACCAGCTCGGGCTTCTGCGCCGCCTGCGGCTGCACGCCTTGGACCTGGACCGGGAAGCTGCGCACGGTGCCGTTCAGTTCGAGCACGTACCAGCGCTGGCTGGCCGCATCCAGGCGCAGGTCGACCGGGCTCTCGAGGGTCAGCTTGGGGTAGACGCGTACCACGTGGTAGGCGGCGGGCGGCTCGGCGGTGCCGTGCACCTGCGACGTCGTCCACGCGACGCGCTTGGTGGTGTCGAAAGGCGTCGGCGTGTCGGCGCCACGCAGGCCGATGCAGGTGGCCAACAGCCACAAGACCGTCGTCGCCCGCAGGGTGCGGTGACCGGCAGCCAGCGGACGGCGATCTCGTAGCGCGTGCGTCATGCCCGACCCTTCCCCGCAGCTTGGCGAGACCCGTATCCTACCGGCGCGTGCCGACTGGCAAGACGGTTGCCGGAAGGGCTTCCATACCGCCACGCACCGGTGTGATGCAGCCGGCGACGACTGCGCGGACGCATCCGCTCCGCGTCCCTGCGCGAATTCCCCAGCAGCATCGGCAGGTGCCGATGGGGGCAGGATGAAACAGCAGCTGCGGCGACGCGGAGGGGGCACGCGGAGCAAGCGGCTGCGCGCGGCGCCTCCCATGCGTCCATGCAGCGGCCGCCGGGCCGGGTGTCGGGGCTTGAGCATGGGCTGGGATGCCCTACCCAGAGCCCCATGGACCATTCCCGGGAAAAGGATTTCACACCGCGCAAGCCGCTCCAGCGCGTGACCCTGCGCGACGTCGCGCGGCAGGCTGCGGTGAGTGTGGGCACGGCCAGCAAGGTGCTCAGCGCGCCCACCAGCTACACCCGGGTGAGCGCAGCCTGCCGCACGCGCATCGTCGACGCGGCGCGCGACCTCGGCTACGTCCCCTCCTTCTTCGCCAAGTCGCTGCGCGAGGGCCGGCGCGCGCGCGTGCTTGGCCTGGTCAGCGCCGAGTCGCCGCTGCGCGCCTACGATAATGATCAGGTGATCTACGATGCGCATTTCTGGGCGCCGCTGCGCGAAGGCCTGATCTCGGCCGCGCACGCGGCCGGCATGTATCTGGCGCCGGTCTACGCCGCCGACGGGTTGAGCGCGCCGCTCGCCGCTCGCGCCGCCCTGCTCGAGGGGCGCGTGGACGCGCTGATGCTGCTCGGTTTCGGCAAGCGCGGTCCCGAGAACCCGGCGCTGTTCACCAACCTCACCGCCCCGGTGGTGACCATCGAGTGGCCCGACAACGCCGGCCTGCCCAGCATCTGCCTGGATGACGCCGCGGGCGCGGACGCTGCGCTCGACCACTTCGCCGCGCACGGCCACCGCGCCATCCTCTGGTTCGGCCCACCGCGCGACTCCAGCCGCTGGGCGCTGAGCCGCAGCGACGC
>JACDGQ010000127.1 GCA_013821615.1 Planctomycetota bacterium | reverse complement strand
CCCCGGGGCCCAGCCGAGCGGCGCGGCAGGCGCGGCGGCGACGCGCGGCGACGTGGTCGCGGCGGCCGACAGCGGCACCAACAGCCTGGTCATCCGCGCCTCGCCGGGCGCACTCGACATGCTCGCCAAGGTGATCGAGCAGCTCGACGTCGACAACTCGGCGCGCGACGGCGTGCTGCTCTACCGCGTGCGCAACGGCAAGGCCACCGACCTGGCGATCTCGCTCAACGGCCTGTTCCAGGGCAACCAGGGTGGCGTCACGACCAGCACGAATCAGCGCGCCACCCAGAACCGCACCATCAATGGCTCGTCGGCGGCGCCGGTGCCCGGTGCGCGTGCGGCGGCGGCGGGAGGCGTTCCCGCCGCGAGTGGCGGTGGTGGCAATGGCGGCGGCGGTGCCGGCGCGTCAGGGGGATCCGATTCGTCGCTCGACCTCAGCGGCCAGGTGCGTGTGGTCGCGGACACCACCAGCAACTCGGTGATGGTGCTGTCGCCGGAACGCAACTTCGCGCGCCTGCGCAAGCTGCTCGAGGACATCGACCAGCCGACGCGCCAAGTGCTGGTGCGCGTGCTGGTCGCAGAGGTCACGCTCTCCGACGGGCTCGACCTGGGCGTCGAGCTCGATGGCATCAACGTCAGCACCAATTCCCCCGGCGGCGCCACCGTCGGCGGCACGCCCAATCCGCTGGGCACCACCAACACGCGGGTGTTCAGCAACTTCAACCTCTTCGACTCGACCCTGGGCATGAACGGCTATCTGCTGCAGAGCGGCAATTTCCGCGCCGCGGTGCGCGCCCTGGCGACCAAGACCAGCTTCGACGTGCTGGCCCGGCCGTACATCCTGACCACCGACAACCGCCAGGCGATCGTCAACGTCAGCCAGGAGGTGCCGGTCATCAACGGCTCGCGCACCGACCAGTTCGGCAACGTCACCTCGACCTTCGATCGCCGCGACGTCGGCATCATCCTCACCGTGACGCCGCAGATCAACAACGAGGGACGCGTGGTGCTGGACGTCGACCAGGAGCTGTCGGCGCTGTCCGATGCGAGCATCCTGGTCGCGCCCGGGGTCAACGCGCCGATCATCAACAAGCGCACCATGACCACGCGCATCATCGTCGATCACGGCCAGACCGCGGTGGTCGGAGGACTGGTCGAAGACACCATGACCAGCACCGAGAGCAAGGTCCCGCTGCTCGGCGACATCCCGCTGCTCGGTCATCTGTTCCGCTCGACCAGCAAGACCAAGGCCAAGACCGAGCTGCTGGTGTTCCTGACGCCGCAGGTGGTCGAGAGCCCCGACGTGCTCGCCGACCTCGGCCGCCAGCTGCGCAGCGAGATGCAGCTGCTGGACAAGGCGGTGGAGAAGGGGCTGTTGCAGCACCACCTCGACCAGCTCGCCGGGCTCAAGGTCGGTGAGCCGTTGCCGGCGCGCGGCGCACCTTCAACGACGCTTCCTGTCCAGGCGGCACCTGCGCCCGCGCCCGTTCCTGAGCAGGCGTTGCCGGCCGCGGCTGCGGCCAAGCCATGAGCCCCGCCATCTGCCGCCAGCTGCTCGCGCTCGCCACCGTGGTGCTGATCACCGCGGGCTGCGCCGGCGGCTCGCGCAATCCCGCCGCCAAGGCGCTGCCCTGGCCCGAGTCGGGCTCGCCGCGCATCCTCGACGCGCTGGCCGAGGACCTGCAGGCCTTCCAGGTCGCCGCCGGCCACGCACCGCGTGACTTGGTGGAGCTCGACCAGTCCCATCTCGGCACCGGCGGCCCCTATGGGAAGTTCACATTCGCCTACCATCCGAACGGCCTCGGCGTGCTGCGCGAGGGCTGGCGCGTGCTGGTCGCGGACGACCGCGTGCGCGATGCCGGGCGGATGTGGTGCATCATCAGCGCGCCGGTGCGCGTCACCGGCCTGCCCTCGCTGCGCGTGGTGCTGGTGCCCCTGGTCGAGCTGCGCGAGGCGGCGGCGGCGGCGGGCGGGGGGTGAGAACCCGGGCTGCGCATGGCAATGCGGGGCGGCCGCGCTAGAAGATCGCGTGTCGTCCGTCCTTCCAGGTTCGCGGCCGACCGGGGCCGGAGATCCCAGCCATGAGTTTCCACGCGATCGAGCGCCTCCTGCCGGTCGGCCTCCGGCCCGCGTTCCGGGGCTGCGCCAAGCGGATCAACAATGGTCTCCTGGGTGGCAACCGCCTGCGCTGCACGGGTGCGGGCAATCGCCTCGCGATCAACGGGGCGATCCTCACACGCACGTCGATCACCATCGTTGGCGATGGAAACGTGGTCGAGATCGGCGAAGAATCCCGCCTGAAGGACGCCGCGATCGTGATCCGCGGCGACGGTCACCACCTGCGCATCGGTGCGCACTGCTCCTTCACCGGCATCCTTGAGCTGATCGGCCGCGGCAACCGCATCGTCCTCGGCGACCGCACCAGCGCCATCTGGGCGCTCATCGCCGCCTTCGAGCAAGCGACCACGGTGACCCTCGGCCGCGATTGCATGCTGTCCTCGGCCGTCGACATGCGCACTGGCGACAGCCACGGCATCATCGACGGCGCGGGCCGGCGGCTGAACCCCGCCGAGGACATCACCATCGCCGACCACGTCTGGATCGGCCGCGGCGCGACCATCCTCAAGGGCACCACCATCGGCGCCAACTGCGTGGTCGGCGCGTGCGCGGTGGTGACCAAGGATCTGCCTGCGCATACGCTCGCCGCGGGAATCCCGGCGCGCGTCCTGCGCGACGACGTGGACTGGGTGCGCGACCTGGGCGATCTGCCCGCGGTGCCGGCCGCATCGACCTAGGTGCTCAGTCCCCACCGCGTACGAACTGGCGGTAGAGCTCCGCGTACGCGCCACCCTGCGCGACCAGCTGCGTGTGCGTGCCGCGTTCGATGATGCGGCCCGCGTCGAGGACCAGCACCTGGTCGGCGTGGCGGATGGTCGAAAGGCGGTGGGCGATCACGACGCTGGTGCGCCCGGCGAGCAGGGTGACGAGCGCCTGCTGCAGGCGCGCTTCGCTGAGCGCGTCGACCGCCGAGGTCGCCTCGTCGAGGATGAGGATGCGCGGATCGGCGACCAGGGCGCGCGCGAAGCAGATCAGCTGGCGCTGGCCGAGCGAGACGCCCACGCCCTTCTCGCCGACGGTGGTGGCGAAGCCGGCGGGCATGGTCGCGAACAGGTCGAGCACGCCGAGACGCCGCACCGCATCGATGACCTGCTCGTCGCTCGCGTCCGGGCGGCCGATGCGGATGTTCTCCATGACCGTGCCGGTGAACAGGAAGTTGCTCTGCGCGACGATACCCAGCTGGCGGTGCAGCGAGGCGGCGGTGACCCCGCGCAGATCGTGGCCATCGATCAGCACCGCGCCGCCATCGGCCAGGTAGAATTTGGCGATGAGGTTGGCGATGGTGCTCTTGCCGCAGCCGGTATGTCCGACCAGGGCGATGGTCTGACCGGCTTTGGCGGCGAACGACACGCCGTGCAGCACGGTGCGCCCCGCCTCGTACGCGAAGGTGACGTCGCGGAACTCGACGTCGCCGGCGAGCGCCGGCAGGGCGCGGGCATCGGCGGCGTCCTCCCAGTCGGGCCTGGTGTCGAGCAGGCGGAACACCCGCTCGGCGCCGGCCATGGCGCTGAGCGCCTGGTTGTACTGCATGCCGATCATCTGGATCGGGCCGAAGAACATGCCGGTGAGGAACACGAACTGGATGAGCGCGGCGAGGTGCGCCGCCTGCTCCTCGGGCGCAGGCGCGCCGTGCAGCACCAGCCAGGCGCCGACCACCAGCAGCATGGCGAGCAGGCTCTGGCTGGCGAGGTCGAGGAGCGGACCGAACTGCGCCGAGGCGCGTCCGGCCTCGAGATTGTAGCGGCCCTGGTCCTCGATCAGGTTGGCGAACAGGCCGGCATTGACCTCCTGGCGCACGAAGCCCTGGGTGACGCGGATGCCGTTCACCGACTCGGCGAGGTTGGCGGTGACGCGCGTGAAGCTCTCCTGGGCGGCGCGCGAGGCGCGCGTCAGACGCACGCGGAACAGCCGGTCGACGGCCACCAGCACCGGCGCCACCAGCGCCACCACCAGGAACAGCCGCCAATCGTAATAGAGCATGAAGGCCGCGGCGCCGAGCATCTGCCCGACCTGCACCATGCTGACGAACAGCACGTCCTGCACCGCGGTGCGCACCGCCTCGATGTCGGAGGTGAAGCGTCCGAGCACGCGCCCCAGGCTGGTGCGGGTGTAGAAGCCCAGGGTCAGGCGCTGCAGGTGCGCGAACAGCGCGCCGCGCAGGTCGTGCACCACCGCTTCGCCGAGCTGCAGCGCCAGGCGCTGGCGGAAGTGGAAGGTGACCTCGGTCAACAGCGCCAGCGCGGCGAAGCCGGCCGTTCCCCATAGCGCGCCAGGCCAGTCATGGCGGGCGATCGGCCCGCCGATCACCGCGGCCAGCGCCCAGGTCAGCAGCGGTAGCTGCAACGAGCGCATCACCACCAGCGCGAGCAGCCAGGCGCAGGTGCGCCGGTGCGGGACGGCGAAGCCGAACAGGCGGCGGAACACCGCGACGTCGAGCGGCCGCTCGTGTGCGTCGTCGTCGTCACGGCGCTGCGGCAGATGGGTAAGCAGCACGACACTGCGGCCCGGACCGGACGGCGGCGATGCGGTCGGGCGCGGGGTGCTCACGGCTGCTGCTCCGGCGATGCACCGCTCGCGAGCGCGTCGCGGTCGCTGAGCTGCAGGCGCGCCACCCGCTGGTAGGGCCCGTGCGTGGCCATCAGCTCGGCGTGCGTGCCCCGCTGCACGATGGCGCCGTCCTCCAGCACCAGGATGAGGTCGGCGCGGCGCAGGGTGCTGACGCGGTGCGCGACGATCAGCGTGGTGCGACCCGCGATCGCCTGGTCCATGGCCTGCAGGATGTCGCGTTCGGTCTCTGGATCGATCGCCGCGGTGGGGTCGTCGAGCAGCAGGATGCTCGGCTCGAGCAGTAGGGCCCGTGCGATGGACAGGCGCTGGCGCTGGCCGCCGGACAGGCCGATGCCGGCTTCGCCGAGCACGGTATCGTAGCCGTGCGGCAGGGCGCTGACGAAGTCGTGGGCGCAGGCGATGCGCGCGGCGGCCTCGATCTGCGCGCGCGTCGCCTCGGGGTGGCCAAAAGCGATGTTGGCGGCCACGGTGTTGCTGAACAGGAAGCTCTCCTGGAAAACGATGCCGACATTGCGGCGCAAGTCATCGACGGCGAGCATGCGGACATCGACGCCATCAACCAGCACCCGTCCGGCGGTGGGGTCGTAGAAGCGCGGGATCAGGCCCATCAGCGAGGTCTTGCCAGACCCGGTCGCGCCAAGGATCGCCACCACCTGGCCGGGGCGCGCGCTGAACGACACCTGGCGCAGCACCGGCGCGTCGGCGGTGTAGGCGAAGTCGACCTGCTCGAAGGCGAGCTCGCCGCGCGCCTTGCCCAGGCGCTGCGCGTCCGCGAGGCTGGCGATCTCGATCGGCGCGTCGAGCACCTCGAAGACGCGGCGCGCGCTGATCAGACTCTGCTGCAGCGAGTTGGTGATGGTGACGATGTTGCCGACCTGACCGGACCACTGCTGGAGCAGGCCGGTGAACACCATCAGCCCGGTGCCGAGCGCGAGTTCACCGCCGATGACCAGATAGCCGCCATAGGCCAGCGCCAGCACCAGGTTGAGCTGGGTGAGGAAGCCCATCGCCGGCCCGAACAGGCTGATGCGCCAGAAGATGCCACGCTGCTGGTCGCGCACCGCGGCGTTGGCCGCGGCGAACTTGCGGACCTCGGCGTCCTCGCGCGCGAAGCCCTTCACCACCTGCACGCCCTGGACGTGCTCGGACAGCGTCCCGACCAGGGCGTCGACCAGGTCGCGGCTCTGCGCGTAGGGCTGCTTCATGAACGCGGCGAAGACCAGCGATGACAGCACCAGTACCGGCGTGCTCGCCAGGCACACCAGGGTCAGTCCGGCGTGCAGGTGCAGCATGTAGGCGAGGAACACCAGCAGCGACAGCGTCAGCACCAGGCCCTGAATGATCACGCCGTCGACGAACAGGCGCACGTTCTGCACGTCGCCGGTGACGCGGTTGATGATCCCGGCCGAGGCATTGGCGTCGAAGAAGCGGAAGCTCAGGCGCTGGAGCTTGTCGTAGACGCGTCGCCGCAGGTCGACCACGATCTCGGCCTGGAGCAGACGCGCCACGACCATGCCGTAGCCGTAGGCGAGCAGCGCGCGCAGCAGCGCCGCCACCACCATCGCGCCAGCCAGCACCGCGACCTGCCCGCGCGCCGTCCAGTCGGCCGGCGGCACCCAGGCGAATGGGAAGCGTGGCGCCGGCGAATCGGGCTGCACCGCGTGGCGGATGATGTCCACGCCCAGGCCCATCATGCTGAGCAGCAGCAAGCCGAGCGCGATCAGCGCGACCTGCATGGCGATGGCGCGCACGCAGGCGCCGCGGTAACGCCACGCCATGCCGACCAGGCGGCGCACCAGATGGGCGGAGGACGTTTCGGTCGATGCGGAAGGGAGGGGGGCGTTCACCGGGTGCGGCTGGGGATGGTGGTCTAGTAAGGTAGGCGGAGCGGGTGCGGAAGCCACTGGGATGGAGGAGAGAAGGGGAGGCAAGAGGGGGGAAGGGAAGAAGGGGGAGGTGACAGCGGATACAGCCCAGGAAAGCGGACAACTTCTACAACTCTCTCAAGCGTGGGATCCAGGTGGCGTGTCGCATGCATCCTCTCTTTCCTTCTTCCCTCCACCCCTCTTGCCTTCCCCTTCCCCCCTCCATCCTCCCCCACCATGCTGCCCGTCTCCATCCGTGGCGTCTCTAAAAGCTACGACGGCGACAAGCGCATCCTCGACACCCTCAGCATCGACATCGCGGCAGGTGAGATGTTCTTCCTGCTCGGTGCCAGCGGTTGCGGCAAGACCACGCTGCTGCGCATGATCGCCGGCTTCCTGCAGCCCGACACCGGCGCCATCTTCTTCGGCGGCGAGGACGTCACGCGCCAGCCGGCCGAGCAGCGCGGCATCGGCATGGTGTTCCAGAACTACGCTCTGTGGCCGCACCTGTCGGTGGGCGGCAACGTCGCCTTCGGGCTGGAGCTGCGCGGTGTCGCCACGGCCGAGAAGCAGCAGCGCGTCGCCGAGGCGCTCGCCCTGGTCGAGCTCGATGGCTTCGCCGAGCGGCGCATCGCCGAACTGTCCGGAGGCCAGCAGCAGCGCGTCGCGCTGGCGCGCGCCATCGTCGTCCGCCCGCGCGTACTGCTGCTCGACGAGCCGCTCTCCAACCTCGACGCGCGCCTGCGCGCGGCGATGCGCGCCAGCATCCGCCGGGTGTGCAAGGCCGCTGGCGTCACCGCGGTCTACGTCACCCACGACCAGAAGGAGGCGCTCAGCACCGCCGACCGCATCGCCGTGCTGGTCCAGGGCAAGCTCGCCCAGGTCGGCACGCCGCGCGAGCTCTACGAGCAGCCGCAGAGCCGCGCCGTCGCCGAGTTCGTCGGCGAGGCCAACTTCATCCCCGCGGTGGTGGTCAGCGGCGACGGTGTCAGCTGCGCCCTGGGTGAACTCGCGACGCCGGTGCCGATCGGCATCCCCGGCGCGGCCAGCGTCCTGCTGTGCGTGCGCCCGGAGCGCCTGCGCATCGTGGCCCCGGGCGCCGCGCCGGCGGCCAACCGCTTCCCCGCGACGATCACCGGCCTGAGCTACCAGGGGGAAGTGACGCAGTGGACGCTGGATGCCGGCGGTCTGACCCTGTCCGTGAACGAGGCTGCCGCGCCGCCGCGCGACATCGGCGCTACGGTGCAGGTGCAGGTCGCGGGCGAGGACCTCGTGGTGCTGCCGGCATGAGCGCCGCGCCTGGCGCCGCGGCCAGCGCCCTGCGCCGCGGCGCGCTGTGG
>JACDGQ010000126.1 GCA_013821615.1 Planctomycetota bacterium | reverse complement strand
GGGCAGCACCTTGTTGCGGGACAGTGTCGCCCACAACACCGCGTCGTCGTTGGTCGCGGGGTCGACCGAGCCACCGCCGCCCGGGAATTCGCGGTAGATCAGCTGGTAGCCGTGTGGCTTGGCCCGGGCATAGGTGTCGCGCACCATCGCCAGGTGGGTGGGGATGTCCTTCTGCCCGAGCACCACGTAGAGGCTGGGCAGATCGCGCAGCGGATCCGCGGCCGCGGGCATCTGGTGGAAGCCCCAGGAATAGGTGATCGCCGTGGCCACCAGTTCGGGGTGCTCCAGGGCGAACTCCGCCGCCATGGTCGCGCCCTCGCCGCGACCGAAGGCGTAGACGCGGCGCGCATTGATCGCGTAGGTGCGCTTCGCCCACGCCACCAGCTCCACGGTGTGGGCGTGGTCCTGCCGGGTGTAACCGTGGGCGGCCTGGAAGACGCCGATCAGGATGTAGCCGCCTGTGAGCTTGAGCCGCGCCAGCGACTGCGCGACGGTGGGGATCTCGTCGCCGGCCTTGCCGCCGTGTTCGTGGAAGCACAGGAACAGGCCGAGTTGGCGGGCGGGATCGGTGATGGCGGCCGGCGGCAGGACCTTGGGCAGCTCGATCGCGTAGCGGATGGCCTCGCCACCGGTGGCTTTGAGTTCGGCCTCTTCGGAGGCGGCGCTGCGGCTGATGATGCAGCCGGCGGCCAGCGCCCAGATAATCCATCCGCTGCGGCCGCTCATGGCAGAGATCTCCGTGGCGCGGGCGCGCGGGAATCTCCGCTCATTTCTTGGGGCCCGGCCCAGGCGGCGGCACCTGCGGTTCCTTGGCGGCGGTGGCCGACAGCCAGGCGTTCCAGGCCGCCAGACCGGGGGCGCGCGCGGCCTTGTCGTCCTCCGCCTTGTACGCGGAATCGGGCAGCGCGGGCTTGAGGATGGCGAAGGCCTGCACGCGCACGTCGGCGCTGTCATCGTCGAGCAGCGCGACCAGGGCCTTGGCCAAGTCGAGGTCCTGCACGTGCGGGGAGCCGAGCTGGAGGGTCAGGGCCAGGCCCATGCCGGATGCCGCCAGCACACGCTCGTCGGCAGCGGCCTTCTTGTTGGCCGCGGCGGCGAACTGGATCAGCGCGTCGTGGGCGACCGCGCTGTGCCAGCGGGCGTTCACCCCGAGCGCGGCCAGCGCCGCCTTGCGCACCGCCGCCGCAGGATCCTTGAGCTTCTTGGCCAGAGCCGTCAGCGCGTCCTCGCCGTAGTACGTGCGCTGCGCGCTGGCGATGGCGGCGATGCGCGTCGCCTCGTCCTTGGCGTCGAACAGCGGTCCGATGAGCGAGCCGGCCTGCAGGCCGCCGACCAGGACGATCCCATCGATGATCTCGGGCGTCGCCACCAGCGCCTTGGCGGCGGAGGCGCTGGCGATCGGCTTGAGCAGGGCCAGCTCCTTGGGCGCGAGCGGCAGGACCTTGTTGCGCGTGGCGAGCGCCCAGGTCAGGGCTTCATCGTTGCTCGGCGGGTGGTCGGTGCTGCCAGTCAGTCCCTCGAATTCACGGTAGATCAGCTGGTAGCCGTGCGGCTTGGCCTTGGCGTAGGTGTCGCGGACCATGGGGATGTGCTTGGCGTTGTCGGCCATGCCGATGACCATGTAGATGCCGGGCAGTTCGGTCACCGGGTTCTTGGCGTCGGGCATCGCGAAGAAACCCCACGAATAGGTGATCGCCGACGCGATCAGCTGGGGATTGGCGAGCGCGAACTCCGCCGACATGGTCGCGCCCTCGCCCTTGCCATAATTGTAGACCCGGCGCGGGTTGATGGCGTAGGTCTTGCGCGCCCAGGCGATGACCTCGGCGGTGTGGACGCGGTCGGCCTGCGAGTAGCGGTGCTCGACGTGGTGGATGCCGATCACCACGTAGTGGTCCGAGAGCCCGAGGCGCGCCAGCGTCTTGATCACCGGCGGCATCTCGGCGTCGACCTTGGAGTCGTGCTCGTGGTAGCTGAGGATCAGGCCGAGCTGCTTCGCCGGATCGGTGATGTCGCCGCCCGGGGCGTCCTTGGGCGCCTCGACCGCGTAGTGCAGCACCGCGGCGCCGGAGGCGTCCTTGATGTCGAACTCCTCCATGGCGCCCACGGTCGTCGCGGCGCAGAGCAGGAGGACTGAAGCGGAGATGCGCATGCGGTTCCCATCGAGGTGGCGCTTGTCGCGCGCAGTTCAGAAATCCAGGCCTGGCACCACGGAACTGCGCTCGCGGCCGTCGTCAGCAGTCCGCCGTCCGCCGTCTGCCGTCAGCCGTCAGTCAGCCCGCCAACTCCTTGAGCGGCCCCGTGCTGTCCGCGAACTTGTCGACCTGCAGGCCCATGCGCGCGAGGATGTCGCCGAGCAGGTTGCACATCGGCGTCTCGTTCTTGCAGACGATGTGCCGGCCGGTGGCGATGGTCTTGCCGCCGCTGCCGCCGATGACGATCGGCAGGTTGTGCGGGTCGTGGGCGTTGCCATCGCGGATCCCCGAGCCGAACAGCACCATGCTGTTGTCGAGCAGGGTGTCCTTGCCCTCTTTGATCGCCTTCATGCGCTCGAACAGGCCAGCGACCTGCTGCGCGTGCCACAGGCCGATCTTGCGGTACTGCTCGAGCTTGTCGGCGTTGTTCTCGTGGTGGCTCATGTCGTGGTGGCCGCCCTTGACGCCCTCGATGAACGAGAAGTTCTGCCCGCTCACCTCGTTGCCGAACATGAAGGTGGCGATGCGCGTGCTGTCGGTCCAGAAGGCGAGCAGGATGATGTCGAGCATCATCCGCACGCGCTCCGCGTAGGCCTGGGGATTGTCGAAGCGGCCGCCGCCGCCGACCTTGCGCACGCGCTCGCCGAGCTCGGGCAGGGCGCGCAGCGCGGCGGGGTCGACGCGGTGCGGCTCCTTGACGTGCTTGATCTCAGCCTGGATGCGCCGCTCGACGTCGCGCACCGAGGTCAGGTACTCGTCGAGCTTGCGCTGGTCGTTCACGCCCAGCCGGCCCTTGAGCCCGGCGCTGTCGTCGAGCACGAAGTCGAGCACGCTGCTGTCGTCCCACGGGTTGAGCGCCTTGGGCCGGGCCGCGCCCGCGTCGGCGCCGCCCTGGCCGCGGAACAGGCGGTCGAAGGCGGCCTTGGGGTCGGTCTCGCGGGTCTGCGGCGTGGTCGGCGTCGACCACGAGATGTGGCTGCCGTAGAGCGCGGTGAGCTTGACGTTGTTGTCGACGAAGTTGGTCGGATTGTGGGTCGACAGTTCGATCGAGGGCAGGCGCGTGTACTGGCCGAGGAACTGCGCGGCGAGCTGATCGGCCGAGATGCCACCGCTGTTGAGGTCGGCGCCGGTGGTCTTGGTGATCGAGGTGCCGGACAGCCACACCGCGACCTTGGCGTAGTGGCCGTCGAGCGGGAACGAGCCCTTGTTGCACAGCCCGCTGATCAGCGTGATCTCGCTCTTGACCTTCTCGAAGGCGGCAGTGATCGACGGCAGTTCGCTGAGCGGGCCGGGCATCGCCGGCGACCAGTGGTGGGGATTCACGCCATTGGGCATGTACAGCGCGGCGAAGCGCACCGGCTGCTTGCGCGGCACGACCTTGGGATCGGCCCCGAACAGGGTCGGCGCCTCCATCACGTCGAGCAGGGGCAGCGCAACCGCGGCCCCGAGGCCGCGCAGCATGGTGCGGCGCGAGATGTGCCAGGAACGGGTGCTCATTTGGCGGGCTCCGGGGCGGCGGCGGGGGCAAGCGGAACGATGGGCGCGACGCGGGCGTTGCGGAACGGATAGCTGGTGGCGATGGCGGTGATCAGGGCGGGCAGGCGGTAGCCGTCCTTGGCGGCCGCCTGGGCGATCTCCTTGACGGTCTGGCGGTCGTAGCCCTCGATGCCGCGGCCGAGGGCGTACGAGAGCAGCTTCTCGGTGAAGGCGCGCGTGAACTGGTCCTTCTTGCCGAGCAGGATCTTGCGCAATTCCGCCGGGCCGCTGAAAGAGGCGCCGCCGGGCAGGGTGCCGGTGTTGTCGATGGCCTCGCCGCGCGCGTCCTGGGTGCGCCAGGCGCCGACCACGTCGAAGTTCTCCAGCCCGAAGCCGAGCGGGTCGATGCGGCTGTGGCAGCCGGCGCAGCCGGGATCGGCGCGGTGCTTCTCGAGGCGCTTGCGCAGGCTCTGCTCCTCCTTGGCGCCGTCGTCCTTGGCGAGCTGGGCGACGTTGGCCGGCGGCGGCGGGGTCGGGGCGTTGAGCACCACCGCGAGCAGCCACTTGCCGCGCAGCACCGGGCTGGTGCGTTGCGGGTGGCTGGTGGCGGCCAGCACCGCGGCCATGCCCAGCACGCCGCCGCGATTGGCGTCGGGCAGCTTGACCTCCTGGAACTCGCCGCCCGACGGGCCGCTGACGCCGTACCAGCGCGCCACCTCGCCATTCATCCAGGTGTAGTCGCTGTCGATCAGGTCGAGGATGCTGCGGTTGCCGTCGATCAGCCCGGCCATGAAGGCCGCGGGCTCGCCGCACAGCGCCTCGCGCACCGGCTGCGTGAATTCGGGATACTTCTGGGGATCGGGGCCGACCGCGCCGCTGCGCAGCTGCTCGAGCAGCAGCCACTGCCCGGTGAAGTTCTGCGCCAGCGCCTTGGCCTTGGGGTCCTTGAGCATGCGCGCGACCTGCTCGGCGATGACCTTGGGATCCTGCAGCTTCTTCTGCTCGGCGAGCGCGAACAGCGCCTCGTCCGGCATCGACGACCACAGGAAGTAGGACAACCGCGCCGCCATCTCGTACTGGCCGAGTTCGAAGGCGCCGACCTGCTTGCGCGCCTCCTCGGCGCGGTAGAGGAAGCTCGGCGACATCAGCGCCGCCTTCAGCATGTGGCGGACGCCGTCCTCATAGGCGATGTTCTTCTTCTCGCAGTAGTCGAAGACCTTGAGCAGGCGTTCGATCTCGCCGGGCGCCACCGGGCGGCGGTAGGCGCGCTTGGCGAAGGCGGCGGCGCTGGCGCGGGCCGCCTCGCGCCGGGTCTTGGGCTTGTCGTCGGCGGGTTTGACGATGGCGAGGCGCTCGGGCTTGGCCGCCGCGAGCACGGTGTTGGCGGCCTCGACCAGCTTCTCGAGCAGCAGCGGCGGCAGGAACAGGGTGTCTGCGTTGTTGTCGAAGCCGCCGCCGCCCACGCCGTCGGCGGGGAACTGGTCGGCGGGCCGCAGGTCGACGTCGAGCAGGTCGCGGATGGTGTTGTTGTACTCGATGCGGTTGAGGCGGTGCAGGGTCACGCGCCCGGGATCGCGCGCCAGCGTCCCGGCGTCGAGGGTGTCGAGGGTGTGTTCGACCCAGGCCATGAGCTTGTCGCGCAGGTCGGGGGCGAGCGGCTCCTTGGCCGCCTTGGGCGGCATCTCGCCGTCGCGCAGCTGCTGAAGGACGTCCTCCCACTGCGCGGGGTCGCGCTGGACGTCGTCCAGGCTCTTGACCTTGGCGAGGTTGACCCCGCCCTTCTGCTTCTTGTCGCCGTGGCACTCGTAGCAGTACTTCTCGAGCTGGGGGCGGATCTCGGCGAAGCCGGCAGCAGCGTCGGCCGCGACGACGGGACGGACGGCGAATGCCACGAGGGCGATCGACCACAGCAGGGCGGCGAGGGGGCGGGCGCAGGACATGGACGGTAAGTATAACCCCGGACGGGGGGTTCCGTTCGCGGCAACCCAGCGCGGACTCGGCAGCGGTAGCACCCACCACGCGCAACCGTCGTGGAAGTGCTTCCACACCCCAAGGGTGCAGTAGCGCCGAGCGCACCTCCGACTTCCGCTACCATCGTCCATGGACATGCGAATACCGGATATGCGCTTCAGATGTCGGAAAAAAGGCCTCTGGAGCGCGACGCCTTAGGCGCAGACGCACCGCGTCAAGGCCGAGGCAGGGCGCGTGGGGAGCGCCAGGTTGCGGCAACGTTGTCAGACATTCGGACGTTTCAGGAAACCCGCGTCGCCGCCGCAGTCTGCGCGGCGCCGCCCTCACTCCGCCGGCGCTTGGCGCACCGCGTGCCCACCCCGCCCGTACTTGGCGAAATAACGCTCCAGGAGGCGCTTGACCACCGGCGTGCAGGCCTGGCCACCGAAGGTGCCGCTGTGGATGAAGCAGGCGAACGCCACGGTGGGATTGTCGGCCGGCGCGTAGCCGATCATCCAGGCGTTGTCGGGGGTGGTGCCATTGCGGCGGGTCTCGGGACTGCCGCGCTCGCTGGTACCGGTCTTGGCGGCGACCTTGCACCCGGCGGCGGCGCCCTCGAGGACCAGCGACTTGGCGGTCGAGTGCGGCAGGTTGGCGGTGACCATCTCCATGCCATGGCGGACCTCGGCGAGGTAGTCCTTGCGGATGTGCAGGTCGACGACCTCCGGCGGGCCGGCCGGCGCGACCAGGTAGGGCCGCACGATGTGCCCGCCGTTGGCGACCGCCGCGGCCAGCACCACTACCTGGATGGGCGCGGTGGTCGGGAACTGCCCGATGCCGAAGCGCCAGTCGTCGTTGGGCGCCCAGTGCGGCTCCGCCGGCCGGTCCCGGGCGATGGTCGAGGGCCGCGGCAGGAAGCCCGGGCGCTGGTCGCTGACATCCAGGGCGTTGTTGCGCCCGAGCCCGAGCTGGGCGGCGAAGGCGGAGAGGCGCTCGCCGCCCAGGCGGCGGGCGATGGTGGCGAAATAGACGTTCGAGGAGCGCTGGATCGCCGTCGGCAGATCGCAGTCGCCGACCGCGCCGCCATGCTCGGAGAGGATCTTCTCGCCCTTGGGGGTGTGCCCCATCGCGTCGCCGCAGAAGATGATCTCGCCCGGGGTCAGCACCCCGTACTCGAGGCAGGCGAGGGCGGTGCAGATCTTCATCACCGAGCCGGGCATCTGGTCGGGCATGGTCGCGTAGTCGAGCAGCGGCTTGCCGCGCGTCTGGTCGAGTTCGTGATACTTGGTGCGCAGGTCCTCGAGGCGGTAGCCGGGCGTGGTGGCGAGCGCGAGGATCGCCCCGGTGTGGCAGTCGATGAGCGCGAAGCCGGCCACGCCCTTGCCGCAATCGTGCGCCACCGAGCTGGCCATCGCCTCGGTGGTGGTTCCAAGCGCCTTGGCGAGATCGTACCAGTGCGTGAGGCTGTCCTCGGCCAGTACCTGGAGTTCCATGTCGAGTTCGGTGACCAGGTCGGTGCCGGCCACCGGCGCCTCGTCGCGCACCACGCTCGCGCCGTCGGGGGTGCGCAGGCGCACCTGCAGGCCGGAGACGCCGCGCAGCACCGAGTCGTAGTGCCCCTCGAGGCCGCTGCGCCCCTGCCAGGTGATCGGGCCGGAACGCTGTTCGGGATCGCGGCCGCGCGCGACCGTGCCGATCAGGTGCGAGGCCGCGCCGGGGAACGGGTACTCGCGGCCGAGGTCGACCTGGATGCTCAGTCCGGGCAGCGGCGAGTCGGCGTCGTCGAAGGCCTTGGCGAGATCGGCGGGCGGCGCGCAGTTGTGCCCGGCCAGGCGCACGATCAGCGCGTGCGGCAGGTCGGAGACCAGGGCGATCGGGTCGACGTGGGTCTGACCGTCCCAGGCGCGGTCGGCGACGGCGCGCGCGCCAGCCAGCGCCTGCTCGATGTCGAGCCGCGTGGTCGGCCGGCCGAGCGCGGTGAGCTGGCTGGACAGCCCGAGCGCGAGGCGTTCGACGCGCACCGGGTCGAGGATGATCTGGTGCAGACCGTAGTCGCGCTCGCAGGCCACCGGGCGCAGGCGCTCGCCGTGCTTCTCGAGCAGCGCGCCCAGCCACTCGCCGTCGACGCCCAGGCTGGCGGCGAGGTGGCGCTGGAGCTGCGAGAACAGCCCGTCGCCGTCCGGCGGATCGCCCTGCACCAGCAGCACGCGCTCGCGCACCCCGGGCACCGCGCCGAGGCGGATCTCGGGCAGCTCCTGGCCGGCGGGCAGCAGCGGGGCGATGGC
>JACDGQ010000125.1 GCA_013821615.1 Planctomycetota bacterium | reverse complement strand
GCCTGGAATTCCGCGGCCTGGAAGCGCAGGAAATCGAGTTCGCGGATGCTGTCGCGGCCGCCGTTTTCGAGTGCGGCGAGGTCGCGCGCCAGGGCCAGGCAGCGCTGGTGGTCGTCGCGGTAGGCCGCGGCCTGCCCGTCGAGGCCGGCATAGGCGTCGAGCAGGGCGAGCTGGCGGGCGGGGTCGCCGAGGCGCTGGGCCTCGTGCTGGGCGCGGATCTCGACCAGCACCTCGGCGAGGGCGCCGAGCGCGGCGAGGGTGACGGGGACGTCGTTGATCCACGCCTGGCTGCGCCCGGAGGCGGCCAGGCGGCGGCGCAGGATGTACTGGCCGTCCTGCGCGGGGATGGCGCAGGCTGCCTCGGCGGCGGCGGCGATCGCGGGCTCGACCTGGAAGGCGGCGGTGACCTGGGCGTGATCGGCGCGCGGTCCCACCAGCTTGGCCTGGGCGCGGCCGCCGCGCAGCAGGTCGAGGGCGTCGAGGAGCAGGCTCTTGCCGGCGCCGGTCTCGCCGCTGATCACGGTCAGGCCGGCACCGGGCGCGAGGCGCGCCTGGGCGACGATGACGAGATTCTGGACCAGGAGTTCAGTGAGCATGCCCGCGACCATCCGCTGAGCTCCAGTGCACCATCTCCATGCGCGCGGACAAGGGTTTTGGCCGGCTGCGTCGCGCCGCACCGGCGCAGGCGCAAGCCCATCCTTGACTTGCGCCATGCACTCAGCGGGGCGAGGGGCCCGCCCCGTGCGCGGAACTGAGAGGCGCTTTCAAAACCATCCCCGTAGCGAGCCTGGCTATCGTCGAGCGAGGCCAGGAAGACGATCCGTTTTGCGCGCAGGCATGGCCGTAGGCCATGGTGAGCAGCGCGAAGCCTCCCTGGAAAGGGACAAAATGGATCGTCAGACGCAGCCGCAGCCGACGAGAGCCGGGCGCAGGAGGGGAGGGTTTTGAAACCGCCTCTTAGTGCGCTGGGGCGTCGAGAGCGGTCTGGGCCTGCTGCTGGATGGTGCGGGCCTTTTCCTTGAGGGCCTCGTCACCGCTCACACTCTCGGCACGGCGCGCGATGCGCAGCGCCTCCTTGGGCAGGTTGAGGGCGAGCTTGGCCGTCGCCAGGTCGAGCGCGACCTCGGCATTGCGGTCGTCGGCCGCGTAGAGCGGCATCAGCCAACCAGCAGCAACTTCGGGCTTGCCAAGCTCGTTGGCGAGATGGCCGAGCTGGGCCGGCACGCGCGCATCCTTGGGGAAGGCCTTGGCGGCCTTTTCCCAGGTCTGGTAGGCCTCGGCCTTCTTGCCGAGCGAGACCTGGAAGTCGGCGAGCTCGGCGTAGCTGTCGAAGTTGTTGCCCTGGGCCTCGGCCAGGCCGGCGAGCTGCACCAGCGCGGCATCCTGGTTGTTGTCGGCGCGGTAACGCGCGATCAGCGCGCGGCGCGCAGGGATGAACTTGGGGTCGGCGGCGACCGCCTTGAGATAGGCATCGGTGGCCATGGCCGCGGTCGCGGGCTTGCGCTCGCTGCCGACCAGGATGTCGGCCTTGGCCGCGGTCGCGGCCTCGAGCACTTGGCCGGCGCCGAAGCTGCCTTCGGGATCGGCCGGGTTCAGACGTACCGCGATCTCGTACTCGCGCAGCGCGATCACCAGGTCCGCGGCGGCGCTGGCGCCGCCCTTCTGGGCGCGGTGCAGGTAGACCGCGCCGATCGCCTTGTGGATGCGGTGGTCCTTGGGGGTGATGTCGATGGCCTTGCGCAGCGCGTCGATGGCCTCGTCGTAGCTGCCCTGCTGGTCGAGGATGCGGCCCAGGTACCAGCGCACCTCGGCGTTGTTCGGGCGGAGGCGGATGGCCTTCTCGCACTGGCGGCGCGCCTCGTCGAACTGGCCCATGCCGGCGAGGGTGATGCCGAGCACGGCGTAGGCGTCGCCCTGCTCGGGGTCGAGTTCGACGGCGGTGCGAGCGTGGCTGACGGCTTCGCTGTAGCGCGCGCTGCGCGCCTCGGCGCTGGCATCCGCGGCGGCGCCTTCGGCGAGCGCCTTGGCAAGCAGGTAGTGGACGACGGCGAGCATCTTGCGGTCGAGCGGGGCTGCTTCGCTGACGCCCTCGAGGAGGTCACGCAGGACCTTGGCGCAGGCGTCGTAGTGGCCCCAGGCGGCGAGGTTCTGCGCGCGGTGGAAAGCGATGCGCTGGCGGGCGCCGGCGGGAAGCTCACCTCCCAGGGCGGCGGCGAAATGGTCCTCGGCGAGATCGTAGGACGACTCCGCGGCCAGGCCGTCGGCCTGCTGGATGTGGTAGAGCCCGGTCTCGCTGTAGGTGTCAGCGCCCTCGGCGACGTCGAAGGAGTGGATGGAGAACAGCGGCTGGCCGTCGATGACGCCGGTGACCTCACCGGTCAGTTCGAGCAGCTGGTATTTCCTCAAGCCGGCGATCTTGGTCGCATCAGCGCGGTCCTTGCTGAGGAAGGCCGTGGTCACCGGCTGGGCGCGTACCTGGGGATTCCAGATGTCGGCCTGGGCATCCCAGAGGATGAGATTGAAGAAGCACTCCGGCTTGTAGGCAGTGCGCAAGGTGTCAAAGAGATTGCCGTTCTCGACGAAGAGCGCGTGGAAGCGGATGCGCACGTTCAGGAAGGACTGCGGTGCTGCCAGCACCCCCGACAGGTCGACGTCCTGAACCACCTGCTCTCCCGGATGGATGCGTTCCCGCACCTCGGAAAGCGATGCGGCGGAGAGGCATGGCCCGGCCAATACGGGCACGGCGCAGATGGCGATCAGGGCGAGCAGGCGGGATGGGCGCACAAAGCCTCCATGGGCTGGGGACGGAGCGGCCCGCTCCCGATCATTGCCGGGGCGGTCGCCAGGTTCTGCCTCCAACTTATGACACAGGAACGGCCGGCGCGCCACCGCGGGTTGGGAGATTCGGGGTGGTGGGCTTGTGGAAGGTTTGGACCGCAGTCGACTACGTGATTAGTCGGAGGTTGCGGTTCCGGGCGGCGGTGGCCGGCAGTCCACTAACGGCTCGCAGCTTCCCGCCGCGCGGGGACGATCAGACCACCGCCTAGCCGTTTCCGATGCGCGTGGAACCGCTTCAGGCCCGTTTGACGCGCATCATCAAATCGATGATGAAGGCGTCGAGCGCAGCGTCCTGCGAACGGTACTTGGCGACCTGCTCGCAGGCGTAGGCGACGCTGCTGTGGCTCTTGACCGCGAAAACCTGGCCGATCGCGGTGTAGGTGTCGGAGCTCGCCGACTTGAGCACGTACATGGCGACGTGGCGGGCGTTCGAGCGCATGCCGGAGCGGTTCTTGCCGAGCAGATCGTCGACGGTCAGCTCGAAGTAGTCGGCGACCGCGCGCATGATCATCTTCGCGCGCGGCTCGCCGGTGTTGCGGTCGATGACGTCGGCGAGGGCCTGGCGCGCCAGGGTCAGGTCGATGCGGCGCTGGAAGCTGGCGGCGAAGGCGGCGAGCTTGTTGACCGCGCCCTCGAGCTCGCGGATGTTGTCGGTGATATGGTCGACGACGTAGGCCAGCACCTCGTCGCTGAGGGTGATGCCCTGGGCCTTGGCCTTGGCGATGATCACCGCGTGGCGCAGCTTGGGATCAGGCTTTTCCATGGCCACCACCAGGCCGCCGCTGAAGCGCTGGATGAAGCGCTCCTCGAGGTACTTGATGTCGGCCGGCGGCGCGTCCGAGGTGATCACCACCTTCTTGCCCTGCTCGTTGAGCTGGTTGAAGGTCGAGAACAGCTCCTCCTTGGTCTTGACCATCTGTCCGCGCGACAGGAAGTGGATGTCGTCGATGAGCAGCAGGTCGGGGTGGCGCATCTTCACGCGGAAGGCCTGGATGCCCGGGCCGCCCAGCTCGCAGGCGGCGATGTAGTCGTTGGTGAACTGCTCGCAGCGGATGTACTGGACCTTGCTCTTCGGGTAGCGCTCGCGGAAGGCCAGGGCGAGGCCCTGCTCAAGGTGGGTCTTGCCGAGTCCCGAGGCGCCGTGGATGAACAGCGGGTTCACCGGGTTGCCCGGCTCCTCGAGGATGCGGATGATGGCGTCGTAGGCGAGGCGGTTGCAGTGCCCGACCACGAAATCCTCGAGCGCCTTGAAGCCCTGGCCCCAGCGCGAACCGCCGCGCTGGCCGTCGATGTGCGCATGCCCGGCGGCGGGCGTGGCCTCGCGGGCGGCGAGCTGGGCGGTGCTGCGGCGCTGCTCGTGTTCGCGCAGGGCGTTGCCCGAGACGCGGCAGCGTACCTCGCTGACCGGCGCGCCGAGGACCTCGGCGGCGACCAGCGCGAGCTGGCGCGAGAAGCGGTCGCGGATGGTGTGCTGGAAGAGCGCGGTCGGGCAGTCGAGGGTGAGCACGCCGTCGGCGAACGACGCAGGGTGGACCTTGGGCGAGGCGAGCCACAGGCGCACGCCCTGCTCGTTGTCGGGTGAGCGCAGGCGCTCGAGGATGGCAGGCCAGGCCTGCGCGATCACGGATTCCTGTCGTTCCACCGCGGATCCCTCATGTGCCGTCATAGACCCTGCATGCCCCCGCAATCCGTCATCCGTTCAGCGACCGCCACCTGACGCTGGCCGGGCGGCGCAGCCGGTCCCCGCCGACGCGGGCGCATCGTCATCCGGTCCCGGAGCGGGACGCGGCTGGCTCGCTTGCGCGAACGCATCCGGCAGAGGCCCCTATCTGTAGACCGCCCGCGCGCCAACTCAAGATGGCGCCCTGACGGGTCTGGACCGACCGCTTGACTCGCTGCGTCGACCGCAGCCGCGGCGTCGGGGTGGCTGCGCGGAGCAGCACCGGGCCACACCCTGCGCGGGTGGCGCGCGCCGCGCTCATGCGCGCGCCTGCGCGCGCAGGAAGTCGATGACCTGCGCGCGGCTCGGCGAGACCGCGGTGCGCACGTAATAGCCGCTGGTCGCGCCGCCGACGAGCAGCGCGTGCGCGGGCTCCAGGCCGGCGAGCAGCGCGGCGAGGAAGCCGGCGTTGAAGTGGTCGCCGGCGCCGGTGGTGATCATCGGCTTGGGCTCGAAGAAGCCGTTCAGGCCGACGCTGCCCGTCGGCCACGCGCAGGCGGCGGACTTGACCAGATGGCACATCGCCCACGTCAGGCCGAAGCGCTCGCGCACGATGACGCAGCCGGCGCGCGCCGCCTCCCATTCGGGCTCCACCGCTGGCCACGGCTCGCCGATCACCTCGAGCACCTGGCGCAGCTCCATCTCGTTCATGCCGAGCACCACGTCGACGTGGCGCTGCAGCTCCTGCAGCGCGGCGAGCGCCGCGCGGATGTCGCCGGCGGTGCGCTTGGCGGGGTCGGCGAGGTCGATGAACCACAGCGGCCGGTCGCCGCGCAGGCCGGGCAGCACGTCGGCGGCGAGGCGGCGCCAGATCTCGGTCATGCCCAGGGTCATCGTCCAGTTGACCGTGGCGATGCCCTGCGCCGAGCGCAGCGCGTGCTTGAGGCCGTCCAGGCCGAGCTTGGCGACGAGGCGCTCATAGCTGACGTTCTCGAGCGGCAGCAGCTTGCCGAGCATGACCTTGCCGTCGCTGAACTCGAGCGCGTCGGTCGACGCGGCCGCACCCAGGCTGATGGTGTGGGTGGCGCGCGCGGCGAGCGGCGCGAACACCGGGTCGATGGCGCCCTCGCCGAGCAGGCCGATGGCGGTGACGGAGAAGTCGTAGCTGCACAGCGCGTTGGCCATGATCGGGCCGTTGCCGCCGATCTTGCTGTTCTTCACCACCAGTTCGAAGTTGGCGCTCTTGCCCGCCGCGGCGGTGATACGCCCGCCGAGCTCGGCGATGGTCTCCATGGCCTGGAAGGCGGTCGCGCTCTCGCGCTTGGCCACCACGGCGATGATGTTGTCGATGAAGCCGTCGAAGCCGACCAGCACCTGCGGCTTGCGGGAGGCGGGGAACGCGGCCAGGGCGGTGGCGGCGGCGGCGCAGGAAGCGGCTTGGCTCATGGGCGGATCATCCTCGAGGGGCGGGGGGGCCACGGTAGGATGGACCAGCGCGGTTCAAGCACCGGGAGAGGGTCCGGGGTCCGGAAGTCCGGAAGTCCGGGAGTCACCGGACGCGGATCGGCAACCTCGAGATCCCAGGAGCCCGGGCTCCACCCTCCGGTCACCCTGGCGATGCGGCGTGGGATTCTGGGCCGACGGCGCATGCGCCGTGCAGGGTCCGCCAGCCACCGCGCGTCCGCCGGCCTTGCGCTGACAGGCTGGCGGTCAGCCGTGCGACTTCCGGACTTCCGGACCACCGGACTCCCGGACCGGGGGCGCCAGGGCCCCCAGCGCGATGCCCGTCGAACGCATCAGCAGCAGCACGCGGCACAGCCACTCGACGGTCTCGAGGTGGCGGGCGGCGTCGCGCACGTTCGCGCCCCAGGCGTAGACGCCGTGGCCGCGCACCAGCACCGCGGGCATGTGCTCGATGCGCGCGGCGAGCACGCGCGCGGTCAGCTCTTCCATGTCCTGGCTGTTCTCGACCACCGGCAGGGTGCGCTCGCAGAGGTGGGTGGTGGTGCCGCTGAGCGCCTTCATCATCTCGATGCCGCGCATCTCGATGCGCGGCCCCGCGTCCATGCTGAGCGCGACCGCGTGCGGCGGATGGCCGTGGCACACCGCCTGCGCGCCGGTCGCCTGGTAGATGCGCAGGTGCACCAGCGCTTCGTCCGAGGGCTTGCGGGTTTCCGGCGGCAGGGCCTTGGCGTCGCGGCCGACGCGGATGAAGTCGGCCGGCTTGAGCTGGCCCTTGTCGACGCCGGATGGGCTCATCGCCACGATCAGCGGCTCGCGCTCGATGACCGCGCTGAGGTTGCCGCCGGTGCAGGCCATCAAGCCGAGGCCGGCCAGGCGGGCGGCCTCGCCGGCGAGGGCGGTCAGGATGGCGTCGCTCATGGCTTCTCCGTAGTGGTGGGACGGTAGCGCGGTCGCAGGGCCGGACAATGCCACCAGGGGCCTGCCCGCAGCGGCGCGACGCCTGCATTGCGCAGTTGACAAGGGCGGCCGTTCCGGGTTACCAATGGGATGAGAGCATGTGCCTGCCGTCATCGGCCGGCGACCCGTCCGAGCAACGCTGCCGCCCCCCGCCTGTGCGCGGAACCGGCCATGAGTGCGAACCAATCCATGAATATCAATGAAGCCAGCAAAGCCTGTGGACTGAGCCCGAGCGTGCTGCGCATCTGGGAATTGCGTTACGGCTGGCCCAGCCCCAAGCGCAAGCCCAACGGTTACAGGGCTTACAACCAGCATCAGGTGGACGAGCTCAAGCGCATCGCCGATCTGGTGAAGGGCGGCACGCCGATCAGCAGCCTGATCATCGATGGCCTGCCGCGCTGGCCGGCCGACATCCAGCAGAAGCGCGTCCCCCAGGGACTCTCGCGCACGCGCAGCCTGGGCCGTCCGGCGGGCTCCCAGGAGGTCAAGATCCAGGGCGAGATCATCGAGGCGCTCGAGAAGCGCCACGCCAGCCTGGTCAAGGAGCTGCTGCAGCGCGCCTTCTGGGAGGTCCGCCCCAACGACGAGGCGCCCACCGCGCTGATCCCCGCCCTGGCCGGCCTGGCTGAGATCGCCGCCGCCGACCGCCCCCTGACCGAGGACGCCGAGGTCCGCCTGCTCATCCAGGAGCGCTGCCTGCAGCTGTTGCGCCGCTTCAAGACCGCCGAGCCCACCATCTGGGTGGTCCCGGCGACCAAGGATGACCTTGCCCTGGCGGCGCTCGCCACCCTGATGCTGAATCAGCGCTCCACGCGCGCGCAGCTGTGGACCCAGCCCGGCCTGCCCGGCAGCGGCTACCTGCTCGCCGGCGATCATCTCGACGCCGCACGGGCGCGTTCGGACCGCCGCCTGGTCGGCATGGTCTCCGCCCTCGGCGACCAGGGCATCGGCAGCCTCGAAGGGCTGCTCGCCGCGCCCATGACCCCGACCCCGGTGGCGCCGCTCAGCAC
>JACDGQ010000124.1 GCA_013821615.1 Planctomycetota bacterium | reverse complement strand
TCAGCAAGGACCCGAACGGGGTCTTCATGCCCCAAAGACCAAGCCGATCACAGCGGAAATCCCTAAGAAAACAGGGGCTTACCCGCTAAGTTTACAGGCATTGCCTGTCGGGGCTTGGGTTTCGCGTAAGGTTTCCTAGGGTTCCGGACATTACCTTCCGGAGAACCCCATGTCCCTGCTCCCCCAGATCCTCGTCCCGCTCCTGGTCATCGCCGCGGCCACGGTGCTGCCCGCCGCCGAAGGGAAGGGCGGTGCGCTCGGCTTCACCTTGAACTCCATCGACGGCAAGCCCTATCCGCTCGCCCAGCACCTGGGCGAGGTGGTCATGCTGGTCAACGTCGCCTCGCGCTGCGGCAACACCCCGCAATACTCCGGACTCGAGGCGATCTACGACAAGTACAAGGCCAAGGGTTTCGTCGTCATCGGCGTGCCGGCGAACAATTTCGGCGGCCAGGAGCCGGGCAGCAACGAGGACATCAAGGCGTTCTGCACCACGACCTACCAGGTCGCATTCCCGATGATGGCCAAGGTCAGCGTCAAGGGCGCGGACATCGACCCGCTCTACGCCTGGCTGACCACCAAGAGCCCCAAGCCCGGCGAGGTTGGCTGGAACTTCGCCAAGTTCCTCATCGACCGCAAGGGCACGGTCGTCGAGCGCTTCGACCCCAAGACCAAGCCCCAGGACCCGACGGTGATCGCGGCGATCGAAAAGGCGCTGGCCGCCAAATAGGCTGAACGCATCTGTGGTCCGCATGGGACGGTCGCTGGCTTGCCAGCGGCCGTCTTGCCGTTTTTGGGGGTGCGGAGTGCGGAGTGCGAGGTGCGGAGTGCGGCGTCATCGTGGCGCGGCGGATCCGGCGCTGCCGCTGGTGCACGGGATCACCTGAGGCTTCGGACCCGCGCACCTCCGTCCGATTCCGTGCGGCGATGGCCCGGGCCCGCTTCGTTACCCACGCGTTACGCCACCATCACGTCACCGCGCTAACTTCACTGCAGCCGCCCACCCAACCCCGCGGCGCCAGGAGCCAGCCATGCGCAGCACCATCTCTCTCATGATTCCCTCGTTCTGCGTCTCGGTCGCCCTTGGCCTCGCCGCCGGCGCGGTCCCCACGCTGGCCGGCGCGGCAGAGGCGGAGAAGGTCGCGGTGGCCGACTCCATGTTCCAGGCGCCGGCGGGCGCCGGGCAGCTGCCCGCGCCATTTCCCGCGCAGCGTCCGCGCATCGACGTGGTGTTCGTGCTCGACACCACTGGCAGCATGGACGGGCTGATCGCCGGTGCGAAGGCCAAGATCTGGTCCATCGCCAACCATCTCGCCACCGCGAAGCCCGCGCCGCTCATCCGCATGGGCCTGGTCGGCTACCGCGACCGCGGCGACGAGTACGTCACCACCGTCACCCCGCTGACCGACGACCTCGATGCGGTCTACGGCAAGCTGATGGGCTTCGCGGCTGGCGGCGGCGGCGACGGCCCCGAGAGCGTCAACCAGGCGCTGGACGAGGCGGTGACGCGGGTGGCGTGGAGTCCCGATCCCGCGGTCTACAAGGTGATGTTCCTGGTCGGCGACGCCCCGCCGCACATGGACTACGCCAACGATATCCTCTATCCGCAGACCTGCACCGCGGCGGTGCGCGCCGGTATCGTCATCAACACCATCCAGTGCGGTGCCGCCGCCGATACCCACACCATCTGGCAGGACATCGCGCAACGCAGCGCAGGCGCCTACGCCCAGGTCGAACAGGACGGCGGTGCGGTCGAGGTCGCCACGCCCTACGACGCCGACATGGCGCGGCTTTCGGCGCTGGTCGAGACCACGCGCGTCTACTACGGCGACGCGCGCCAGCAGATGGTCGCCAAGGCGCGCGTCGACGCCGCCAAGGAGGTCTGCGCGAGCGCGCCGGTCTCCGCCGTGGCGTCGCGCGCCGCCTACAACGCCTGCCCCGCTGGCGCCGCCAACTTCGCCGGCCGCCAGGAGCTGGTCGCGGACGATGCCGCGGGCTCCGTCCAGGTCGAGGCGCTGCCCAGTGAGCAGCTGCCCCTGGAGTGGCGCGAGCTGGATGCCGGCACGCGCAAGGCCAAGCTCGCCGTACTGACCGCGCGTCGCCAAGAGTTGCAGCAGCAGATCTCCGACCTGCAGAAGCTGCGTGGCGTCTACATCGCCGCCGAACTGGCCAAGAGCGGCGGCAAGGCCGACCAGGCCTTCGATGCCGCCATCGTCAAGGGCACCACGGAGCAGGCGGCGCGGAAGGGGATCGTGCTGGGGAAGTGAGGGACTGCGGAGGGAAGAAGGGGAGGCAAGAGGGCGGGAGGGAAGAAGGGGGAGGTCCGACGATGGATTTGACACCTATCGAGTACCGTCATCCGAGGCGCGAAAGAAGGAGAGAGGAGGACGGCAGCATCTCCCTGAAGCAGCTGCTCCCTTCTGCCCTCTTGCCTTCCCCTTCGCCCTCTTGTCTCCCCTTGTCTCCCCTTGCCTCCCCCTCAGAACCGGAATCCCAATCCGATCCGCGACCACGTCTCCATGCCGGAAAACGAGGTGTCGATCGCGACGGTGGTGGTGCCGCCAACCGAGGTGACCGTGGTCGACTCGTTGGCGAACCACCAGGTCACGCCGACGCCAGCGGTCAGCACGGCGCGGCGGAAGAGCGTGACCTGAAGTTCGGTGCCGAGCGCCCACTCGTAGCGCAGCGGGGAGACCGAGCCGCTCACGGGGCCCTGGTCGGTCGGGTAGTTGTCGAAATGGCCACTCTGGAAGCCCACGCCGGCGCGGCCGAAGATCGCCAGGCCGGGATCGAAGTTCGTGGGGTGGATGGTGGGCAGAAAATGGAACATCACTCCGCCGGTCAGGGCGAGCATCAGCGCGTGCACATCGATGTCGCCGCCGGGAAAGCTGCCCTCGCGGGTGTCCCAGCTGACGTGCAGGCCGCCCCATGGCCCGATCACCTCATCGGGCTCGGAACCGAGGCGCAGCTCGGCACCGTAGCGCTCGGCCTTCGACCACCGTCCCTGCACGCCGACCAGGTCGAAGTCCCTGCTCATCAGCGGCTCCCAGATCGCCACCAGTTCGAGCGGGGTCAGGCCATCCTGGGTCCACACCGACGCCGCCGCGGGCGCAATCGCGCAGCCCAGGGTGACGAGGATGAGGGGGACGCGCATGCGCAGAGGATTCAGGTGCGTGGCCGGGTCACAAGTGCGGGTTGGAGGGGGTTGAACCGACGCGGGGTTGCGCTGGGCGTTCAGGATCTTTGGCGGCCGAGCCGGTCCTGGCGAGGGCTCCGGCGCATTTCGGAGGAGCGCACAGCCAGAGTGGAACCGGGGCCCGTGTCTTGAGCGAGCCCGCGGAGCGGGCGGAAGAAACCAGCCCAGGGCGTGAGCCCTGGGACCCAGGTCAAAAACGGAACACAGCCCGCGGAGCGGGCGAAAGAATTTGTCCCTGGGCGTGAGCCCGGGGGAATGGCTCGCGGCCCGGCGTGCATCGCCGGGACGGGGTGCGCAGCCTTCCGCCTCCCGTCAGGCTGTCATCGCTGAGCCCCGGGCTTTCGCCCCGGGGACAGATTCTTTCGCCCGCCTCCGCGGGCTGGTCTCGATATCGCCTAACGACCCAGGGCTCACGCCCTGGGCTGGTTTCTATCGCCCGCTCCGCGGGCTTCAGCAGGTCTGACCCTGGTCAGGCACATGCACTATTTCAGCGCCAATACGCCCTCCTCAGAGCCGCTCGTCCTTCACCAGCCGGTACCGCACCACCGCGCCATTGATGTCCGCGCTGGTCCAGTCCTCGGCGTGCGCGCCTGGCTGGAATCCCGGAGCCAGCACTTCTCCTGAGATGTACGCGCCGTACTCCGTGAGCGCCTTGCCGACCTCGGCGTGATCCGTGCTCCAGGTCACCGCGATGCGGTCGCTGACGTCCAGCCCCGCGGCCTTGCGCGCCTGCTGCAGGACGCTGATGAACTCGCGCGCGTGGCCCTCGTCCTTGAGGGCCTGGGTGAGCGCGGTATCGAGCGCCACGGTCATGGCGCCGTCGCTGGCGATGGCGCCGCCCGCGGTCGGCGTGCGCGTCAGCAGCACGTCGGCGAGCGCGAGCTGGACGCCGGCGACCTCGACGTGCCGGCCCTGCTCGAGGGTGGCGATCTCCGCGACTCCCCAGCCGGCGAGCACCGCGCCAATCTCCTTGAGCTTGGCCCCGGCGCGCGCGCGCAGGGCGGCGAAGTTCGGCTTGACGGCGATGCTGCAGAACGCCGCCTCGTCGGCCTCGGTGGCGACGCTGCGCACGTTCAGTTCGTCCGCGATCAGCGCCGCCGAGGCGGTCACCGCCGCACGCAGCGCCGCATCGCGGCTGATCACCGTCACCGTCGCCAGCGGCTGGCGCACTTTCAGCTTCTGGTCGTTGCGCAGCTTCAGGCCGAGTCCGACCACGCGCCGCGCCACCGCGACGCGCGCCTCCAGGCCCTCGTCGATGAGCGCCGCTTCGGGCCGCGGGTAGTCGCACCAGTGCACCGACGCCGGCGCCGCTGCGTCGACCGGCCGCACCAGGCGCTGGTAGACCTCCTCGGTGAGGAAGGGCATGAACGGCGCCAGCACCTTGGCGAAAGTGGTCAGCACCGCGTAGAGCGTGGCATAGGCCGCATTCTGGTCCGCGCGCGCCGCGTCTCCGCCGCCGCTGTTCCAGAAGCGCGAGCGCGAGCTGCGGATGTACCAGTTGGTGAGGTCGTCGATGAACGCCACCAGGCGCGGCACCACGTTGTAGAGGCGGTAGGCCTCCATCTCCGTGTTCACGTCGCGTACCAGCGACTGCATCACCGAGAGGATCCAGCGGTCGGCCTCCGGGCGCTGCGCCGGCGCGAGGGCGATCCAGGTGCGCGGGTCGTACCCGTCGACGCTGGCGTAGGTGGTGAAGAACGACAGCGCGTTCCAGTACGGCAGCACCACCGTGCGCACGATCTCCTTGAGGCCGGTCTCGCTGAAGCGCAGCGGGTCGGCGCGCACCACCGGCGAGTCGATCAGGTAGGCGCGCAGCGCGTCGGCGCCGATCTGGTCGAGGATCAGGTTGGGATCGGGGTAGTTCTTCTTCGACTTCGACATCTTCTGGCCGTCCTCGGCCAGCACGAGCCCATTGACCACCACGTTCCTGAACGCCGGCTTGTCGAACAACGCCGTCGACAGCACCAGCAGCGTGTAGAACCATCCGCGCGTCTGGTCGAGGCCCTCGGCGATGAAATTCGCCGGGAAGTTCGCCTCGACCGCGGCCTTGTTCTCGAACGGATAGTGGTTCTGCGCGTACGGCATCGCCCCGGACTCGAACCAGCAGTCGAGGACCTCCGGCGTGCGCTGGTAGGTGCGGCCGTCGGGCGTGGTGATGATCAGGCCATCGAGCGTGTGCTTGTGCAGATCGGTGACCGTGCCCGGCTTCAGCCCGGCGGCCGTTTCAAGCTCGGCGATCGAGCCGAAGCACTTCATGTCGTTCTTGTCGGCGACGTTGACCCAGATCGGCAGGCACGAGCCCCAGAAGCGGTTGCGCGAGATGTTCCAGTCCTTGGCCTCGCGCAGCCAGTTGCCGAAGCGATTGGCGCCGATCGCCTCGGGAACCCAGCGAATCTGCGCGTTGTTGGCGAGCAGGCGCTCGCGCAAGTCCTCGACGCGCACGTACCACGCTTCGATGGCGCGGAAGATCAGCGGGGCCTCGCTGCGCTCGCCGAACGGGTAGCTGTGCACGATGGTCGACTGCACGAGCAGCTTGCCCTCGTCCTTCAGACGCTTGATGATGGCCTTGTCGGCGTCCTTGCAGAACTGCCCTGCATATTCCGCGACCGCGGCGGTGAAGCGGCACTCATTGTCGAGCGGGTCGACCAGTTTGATGCCGGCGGCCTGGCAGACGCGGTAGTCGTCCTCGCCGTAGGCGGGCGCGAGGTGGACGATGCCGGTGCCGTCGCCGGTGGTGACGAAGGCGTCGGCGAGGATGTTGAAACCGCGCTCGGTGTCGCGGAAGTACGGCAGCAGCGGCACGTAGTCGAGTCCGACCAGGTCCTTGCCGACGACGCGCAGCAGCTCCTCGTATTGCTCGGGCTTCTTCGCGTAGGCGGCGAGGCGGTCGGCGGCGAGCAGGTGGACCTCGCCGCTGGTGGTCTCGCGCACCGCCACATAGGAGATGTCCGGACCCACGCACAGGCCGAGGTTCGCGGGCAGCGTCCACGGCGTGGTCGTCCAGGCCAAGGCGTAGACCAGCGCACCGGGCGCGCGGCGGTCGAGGCCGAGCTTGGCGGCGGCGCCCTCGTGCAGGCGGAACTTGATGGTGATCGCCGGGTCCTGGACGTCCTTGTAGTTGTTACCCGCCTCGAAGTTCGACAGCGGTGTGCTCAGCACCGGGTCGTAGGGCATGATGCGGTGCGCCTTGTAGATGCGCGGCCGCCCCTGCGCGTCGCGCTGCTCCCAGAGCTGCTTGAACACCCACCACACCGACTCCATGAACTGCGGATCCATGGTCTTGTAGTCGTTGTCGAAGTCGACCCAGCGGCCCATGCGCTCGACCGTGCGCCGCCACTCGCCGACGTACGTCTGGACCATCGCGCGGCATTGCTCGTTGAAGACGTCGACGCCTTTCTCACGGATCTCGGCAGCGCCGCTCCAGCCGAGCGCCTTCTGGGCGAGGTTCTCGATCGGCAGGCCGTGGCAGTCCCAGCCGAAGCGGCGCTCGACGTGGTGGCCGCGCATCGACCAGAAGCGCGGCACGATGTCCTTGATGGTGCCCGCCAGCAGATGGCCGTAGTGCGGCGTGCCGGTGGCGAAGGGGGGGCCGTCGTAGAACACGAATTCCGGGCCGCCTGTGCGGCGGCGATTGGACTCACGGAAGGCGTCCAGCTCGCGCCACAATGTCAGGATGCCCTGCTCCAGCGCCGGGAAGCTGACGTTGGCGGGGAGCTTGGCGAAGAGCGGGGTGTTCATGGGCGACCTGGTGTGGCGACGCGGGCAGCGCAACGGCGGAAGGGCCGCACGGTAAAACCCTGGTCGGCATCGGCAAGCGCGCCGGCACTCCTGCTGGCGCCGCGCCCGCCGTGGAACTACCCTTTCACCGCGGGCCCGACCTGTGCCCGCTCCGCCCTCGACCGCCGCGCCAGGACGCCTTTCCCCATGCGCCAGCTCCTCTGCCGTACCCTGCTGCCGGTTCTGGGTGCCCTCGCCGCCGCGCTGCCCGTGATGGCCGCCGACGTCCCGGCGCCCGTGCCCGCGGCAACGGCTGCAACGGCGGTGCCCGCCGTCAATGCGACCCCGCCCGTCCCGGCGGTTCCGCCCAGCCCCTCGACCGCGCCGGGCATCCGCATCTGGCCGGATCCGGCCTTCACCCATTGGCCAGCGATCGCCTACGGAGACGAGGCGCGCAACATCGCTTTCTCCCTGCCGGTCAAGCTCGCCAACGTCACTGGCAGCATCGGTTGGACTGGCGAGAAGACCCTGCCCTTTACCACGCCCGACAAGGCCGAGAGCATTAGCGGCCTGCTGCCGCTTCCCGTCGGCGCCGGCCTGCACCGCGCCACCGTCACCATCGTCGAACACGCCTGGCCGCTTGCCGTGCGCATCGCCGACGCGCGTGAGGAATGGCCGATCGCGGGTCTCAAGAACGGCTTCCCGGTCGACGCCCAGGGCGTGCCGGTGGTGCTCGCGGACCGCCGCCGCAACCTCAGCGCCGAGCGCCAGTTCACCCTGCTCGACGGCGTGCTGCCGCGCGGTACCGGGCGTACCCTGCTGGTCGGCGACCGTCTCGAGTCGCTCGGTGGCGACGTGTGGACTGGCCTCGACGCCGAGCTGCGTCCGGCGTTCGACGAACGCTACCCCCAGCACGCCGTGCTGCTCGCCCTGGCCAAGCTGCCCGATCCCTTGCCGCGCACCATCGTGTGGAGCCCCGGCAACCAGGTGTTGCACGGCGGTGCATGGTCGGCCGAAGAGGAGCGCGTGCTCGGCGTGCTGCGCTCGCGCTGCGAGCAGCTCGGCGC
>JACDGQ010000123.1 GCA_013821615.1 Planctomycetota bacterium | reverse complement strand
TGCCTAGCTATGGAAATCGGCCAAGGTCCCCTCTGCGGCCCTCTCCGCACCTCTGCGTCTCTGCGGCCAATCGGGTCGGGGCACGCCGACAGCGGAGCGACCCCCAGACATCACGCCCAGGACCGTCCGCGGGCGCGGCGGTAGTCCGATGGCGCCACGCCGACGCTGCGCTTGAACAGGCGCGAGAAGTGGCTGAACGAGCTCAGCCCAACCGCGCTGGCGATGGCGGTGACCGGCTGGGTGGTCTCCAGCAGCAGCGCCTTGGCGCGCGCGAGGCGCATCTCGGTGAGGCGGCCGAGCACGGTCTTGCCAGTGGTGGCGCGGAACAGCCGGGCGAGGTGCGGCTCGCTGACCCCGACCTCGTCGGCGATGGTGCCACGCAGCAGGGTGCGGTGCAGCTGGGCGCCCATGAAGACCTCGGCGCGCGTCACCACCTCCTGGTGGCGGCCGGCATTGAGCGGTGACAGCGCCTCGCCCTGGCCGCTCTTGCGCCGCGCCCCGCGCAGCTGGCCGATGAGCAGGCGCACCACCAGGGCGCTGGTCAGCCAGGCGCTGTCGGGACGGCTCTCGCCATGCAGCTCGCCGACCAGGGCGAGCAGGTCCTCGCGCAGCTCGACGGGCAGGCGCTGGACGCGGCCCACGAGCGGCGCGATGTCGAGGCGCTGGGCGTCGAACAGGCACAGCACGTAGCCCGGCGCCTTGCGCCGGCACCACATCTCGCGCTTGACCCGCGGCGGCACCAGCAGCGACTCCTCGGGGTGCAGCTCGTGGGTCTTGCCGTCGACGCTCGCGGTGATGCCACCGTGCAGGCAGATCAGCCACTGGTGCGCGCGCTGCTGGTGCACGCCGGTGCGATACGCGGTATCGGCCTCGCGGTAGGCCAGGCTGTCGATGCGGATGGGGAAGGCGTTGGCGGTCATCGGGCTTGGTGTGGAGTATACCCGCCGGGGGGCAGGATGTTCGCGCTGAAATCGCAGGCCTCATGGACCGACTTATCGCAGAGGCGCAGGTTCAATGCCGCGACCACGCAGCCGTGCCGGCCAGGTGCCCTGTTCAGACCCGGGGCTCCTGCAGCGCCTGGCGCAGGCGCGCGGTGATCTCGCGTTCGGCGCTGGCGAGGTCGCCGATGAAGGTGCAGCCGGCCGCCTGCAGATGCCCGCCGCCGCCGAAGGCCTGCGCCACCGGGCCGACAGCGAAGGGCGGGTTGGAGCGCAGGCTGGCGCGCACGGTCTTGCCGTCCTTGCCCTCGCGCAGCAGGTAGGCGACCTCGTTGCCGGCCAGGCTGCGCGGCACTTCGACCAGGTCGCCCCAGTCCTCGGGCTCGCCGACCGCGGCGACGGCAGCGGCGCTCAGCACGATGCCGGCCAGGCGCGGCTCCACGTCATCGACGCGCAGATTCTCGATGGCCAGCTTCTGGATCTGCAAGTCCTTCGGCTTCTTGGTGTAGGTCAGTGCGCGGTTGATCGCCGCGGCGTCGATGCCGGCATCGAGCAGCTTGGCCGTCCAACGGAAGGTGTGGGCGGTGGTGTTGCTGTGCATGAAGCGGCCGGTGTCGAAAACGATGGTCGTGTACAGGCACTCGGCCAGGGTGCGGTCGAGCGGCATCTTCATGCGCCGCAGCAGGCCCTCGACCACCACGCCGGAGCTCTCGCCCGCGACGTCGACCAGGTTGATGTCGCCGAAGCGGGTGTTGGTGATATGGTGGTCGAGGTTGATCAACGTGCCGCGCCGCACCTCGGCGACCGCACCGAGGCGTTCGCGATCGCCGGCGTCGCAGCTGATCATCACGTCGGCCGGCGCCTGCGCCGCGGCCTGGGCGGCGTCCGCGACCACCGCGATGCGCGCGAAGCCGGGCAGGAAGGCGTAGGTCGACACCACTCGGCTCGGGCACAGAAAACGCACCTGCTTGCCAAGCCCCTCGAGGGCATGGACCAGGGCCAGACCGGCGCCGACGCCATCCCCGTCGGGATTGATGTGGGTGGTGACGATGACGCTGCCGGCGGCGGCGAGGGCCTTGGCGGCTGAGGCGTAAGACACGGTGCAGTCCAGGGGTTGCGTGGTGAGAGAACGTAGTATCCGGTGGATGGCGGGTGTGTCCAGGGCAGCACATTGTGCGGCTGATGGCTGATGGCTGACAGCCGACTGCTGCAACCGGTCCACCGCTATGCGCGGTCATACCCGCCGCCAGCCGCCAACCCTCCCCGGCTCCATTCCAGGAATGGACGCTGTGACCACCCGTTCGACATTTCCACAACTTGGCAGTGCCCGCGCGCAACCTAGTATCCCCACCCATGACAACCGACGCCAAGGTCCTGAACGCCTCATCCACCCCCGTCACCACGATGACCCCGCGCGCCCGCAAGCGCACCAAGGTGGTGGCGACGATCGGCCCCGCGAGCAGCAGCGAGGAAGTGATGCGCGCCCTGTTCCACGCCGGCATGAACGTCGCCCGCCTGAACATGAGCCACGGCGACCACGCCGACCACCTCGCCCGCCTGAACCTGGTCCGCAAGGTCAGCAAGGAACTGCAGCGCCCGGTCGCCGCGCTCGCCGACCTGCAGGGCCCCAAGATCCGCACCGGCCGCCTCAAGGACAACGTGCCGGTCGAGTGGAAGTCCGGGACCAAGACCGTGATCACCGTCGCGGAATGCCCCGCCGGTACCGCCGAGCGCGTCGGCACGACCTACGCCGGCCTGGCCGGCGACGTGGTGCCGGGCAATGTCCTGCTCGTCGACGATGGCCGCATGCGCATCCAGGTCGACCACGTCAAGGGCGACGACATCCACTGCACGGTCATCGTCGGCGGCATGCTCAAGAGCAACAAGGGCATCAACCTGCCCGGCGTCAAGGTCAGCACCCCCTCGCTGAGCGACAAGGACAAGGCCGACCTGGCCTGGGCCATCGCCAACGACGTCGATTACATCGCGCTGAGCTTCGTGCGCACCGCGCGCGACGTGCGCAACCTCAAGAACCGCATCGCCGAGTCCGGCCGCAACATCCCGATCATCGCCAAGATCGAGAAGGGCGAGGCGGTCGAGAACATCGAGGAGATCCTCGGCGAGGCCGACGGGATCATGGTCGCGCGCGGCGACCTCGGCATCGAGATCTCGACCCAGCGCCTGCCGGTGGTGCAGAAGGACCTCATCACCAGCGCCAACAAGCTCGGCAAGCTGGTCATCACCGCCACCCAGATGCTCGAGTCGATGATCGAGAACCCGATCCCGACGCGCGCCGAGTCGTCGGACGTGGCCAACGCCATCTTCGACGGCAGCGACGCGATCATGCTCTCGGGCGAGACCGCGACCGGCAAGTTCCCGGTCGAGGCCGTCGAGGAGATGACGCGCATCGCCATCGAGGCCGAGAAGAGCCCGTACATGGCGCGCGAGAAGCTCAACCGCGAGGCCAGCACCTTCAACCACTTCGCCATGGCGATGAGCGGCGCCGCCGACTACCTGGCGCGCGAGATCTCCGCCGACGGCGTGATGATCGTCAGCCACGGCACCGAGAAGGCCCTGCTGCTGTCCAAGCGCCGCGGCCAGATTCCGCTCCTCGCGCTGTGCTACGACGAGCGCACCTGGCGTCAGATGAGCCTGTTCTGGGGCATCGTGCCGCTGCAGATCCCCTACCGCGACAACCTCAACGACCTGCTCGAAGCCGCCACTGAGGAAAGCATCCGCCACGGCGTCTTCAAGGACGGCGACACGGTGGTGGTGATCAGCGGGGTGTCGAGCCAGGGGGCGAATACGATCAAGGTGCATACGATTTGACGGACGGCCGGCGGCTGGCGGCTGGCGGCTGACAGCTGACGGCCGACAGCTGACTGCAGACACCTGACGGCCGACGAGCACCACGCGGCGGGGCTCGCATGGGCAGGGAGTGCGATCAGTGGCGGAACTGGTGCTGCGCACCGATGCCGTCAGCCGCCAGCCGTCAGCCGTCAGCCCGCAACGAAGAACCCCGCGCCGATCGGCGCGGGGTTCTTCGTTGCGGTCAGTGCGCGCTTACTTGGCGGCGGCGGCGGGCTTCGCTGCCGCCGGCTTCTCTGGCGCTTCGGCGGGCTTGGCATCGGCGGCGGGCTTTTCAGCGGCGTCGGCCTTCTTGCCGCCGGTATCGGCGGGCTTCTCGGCCTTGAGCAGGTCGCGGGTCATGATCTTGCCGCCGGTGAGCGGGTCGCCCGGCTTGTCGCCGAAGACCCGGTAGGCGATGACGTGGCCGGTCTCGTCGGCGGTGTAGATCGCCGAGTTGGTGTCGGTCGCGTCCTGGTACTCGGCGATGAAGCGGCAGGTGCGGTGTTCGACGCGGCCGTTCTCGTTGAGGTAGTTGCGGTGCTCCTCGTTGGCGTCCCAGCTCCAGGCGATCTGGCCGCTGGTGCGGTCGATGGCCTGGATCATGGTGCTGTCGGGCGCGGTCACGAACAGGTACTGCGGATTCGAGCCGACCAGGCGGGTGACGCCGGCCACGCTCCACTCCTCGGCGAGGCGCACCACCTCGAGGGGGTGCTTGGCGGTGTCGGCGAAGGGCACGTTGTCGCCCTGCGCCTTGATCGCGTAGAGACCGCCCTTGGCGGAATGCTCGAGGTCGAGCCAGGCGTAGACGCGCGACGGCTCGCCGCGGAAGGCGAAGGGCTGGCGCTTGATCGGACCGTTGAGGAACAGCGAGCCGAGCTTCTGCCCGGACAGGCGGTTGATCACCAACAGCTGGTTGTCGTCGCTGCCCACGTAGAGCAGGCGGCCGCGCGGCAGCGGCGAGCCGAAGATGGCGGCGCCGGTGGGCAGCGACCAGACCTCTTCACGATCGTACTTGAAGCAGTGCACCACGCCGCCGTGGTCGGCGGCGTAGACCAGGCCGTCGGATTCGACCGGCGGCGCGGTCAGCGAGGTGCGCAGGTTCATCTGCCAGAGCACGTAGGGGAAGCGCTTCTCGCCGTGGTAGGACACCACCTGCAGGCGGCCGTCCCAGTCACCGAGGAAGACGCGCTGGTTGCTGTCGGGACCGAGGGCGAGGACGCCGCTGGACGGCGAGAACGGCAGGTCCCAGCGCCACACCACCTGGCCGTAGACGGCGTCGATGCTGTAGAGGGTGTCGTCGGAGATCACCCACAGGCGGTCGTCGTTGGCGACTTCGTCACCCTTGGTGTTGCGCGCCTTGACGCGGCTGGCGTAGGGCGTGAGCACCGCGGGCTTGGGCAGCGCGATGCTGACCCAGCGGGTGTTGCCGCTGGCGGCCTCGACGGCGTAGATCTCGTTGGTCTCCTCCATCTGGAAGAAGATCAGCTCGGGGATGTTGGGATTGACCCAGCTGTTGGCGACGCGGTGCGGGAACTGCAGGTCCCAAGCGCGGTCGAAGGGCGTGTCCTTGAGGACGCGCGCCCTGCCCATGCCGAGGCGCTGGGCCTCGGTCTCGTGGGGCGCGCTGCTGACGGTGCCGTATCCCCCCTTGCCACCGTTGCTGCTGCCGGAATCCGCAGCGCGGTCGCCGCCGCAGCCGCCGAGGGCCGCCAGGCCGAGGCCGAAGAACACAGTGGCGAGGGTCTTCATGGTTTTCCCCGATGCGGAAGGCGAAAAATGCGAGATGTGCAGAGAGTGCGCTTGAGTCATGATCACAGGCCCGTACCGGCGGCGATGGGCAGGCACTCGCCGCGCGCGGTCTCATAAGCGTGCAGGCGGCCGAGCCAGCCGAGCGCGTCGGGGCAGTCGACCTTGAGGCGGAAGAGGTACGGGCGGCCGGCCTGACGGCGGCGCAGGTCCTCGGCGCAGTCGTCCCAGCTGCCTGCGTAGAGCGTGTGCACGGCCTCGACGAGCTGGCGGACGGCCGCATCGAGCTGGCCGAAGACCATCTCGGGAGGCAGGGCCGGATCGAGCTGCATGGGCGCGACCGTCATTTGCCCTGGACGGACTTCTCGAGGTCGGGGAGCTTGTCGGCCTTGTCCGGATAGCCGGTGCGGACGTCGCCGTAGTATTTCCAGAGGTCGGTCTCGACGTCCTTCTGGCGGGCATTCATGTCGTCGACGATGTTGTCGAGGTAGTACTTGGCGTACGCGACGTTGGCCCGCTCCTTGATGCGCTGGAAGCTGTCGACCCACTCCCAGCCGCCCTTGACCAGGGTGAAGCGGTCGAGATTGCGGAAGTACTCGTCGCCGGGCCGGGTGTAGTGCAGCACGAAGTTGCGGCGCAGCACGTGGGTCGCCAGGTAGTTGTCGGGCTTGCCCTTTTCGGCCGGCGGCATGCGCAGGCGGAACTTGTTGGACAGGCCGCGCACCTCGACGGCGAACTGGTTGCCGTAGAGGCTCAGGCGGTTGAACAGCACCACGCCGTAGACCTCGCCTGCGGCGACGCCTTCCTCATCCTTGGTCTGCGCGTCGTAGGGCGCCAGGTCGAGGGCGCGGATCTCGTCGACGGTGTGCAGGCGGCGGTCCTCCTTCTCTTCGACGGCTTCGCGCACGCGCTTGAGCACGGTGTCGCGGTTGGGTTCGCCCAGGTCGGGGAAGTTGTAGGTCTCTTGCGTGCCGCTGCCGACCGGGTCGTCGAGCAGGCGCAGGCGCGTGCCGTGCTCGTCGGTGACCTGGACCTTGATGCTGACCTTGCGCGTGCGCGGCTTGAGGTCGCCGCGCTCGAGGATGACGCCATCCTTGGGATCGCCGGTGGTCTCGACGGTCAGCTTGCCACCACCCTCGGGGGAGGTCTTGGCCGACTCGTACTGCTTGGTGATGGCGTCCAGGACCTCGGCGTAGCGGGTCGGCTTGGCACCCTTGGCCACGGTCGCGTCGGCGATCTGGTTGCGCAGGCGGAAGGTCAGGTAGTTGAAGACGTGCTCGCGGCCGACGCGGTCCTTGAGGATCACCTCGTCCAGCTCGAGGGGCTCGAAGCCGAGCTCGTAAAGATCCATATCCCGAGAGTTGACCAGCTTTTCCAGCTCGGCCTTCTGCTCGAGGGATTCCTGGTTCCAGCCCACGAATTCGCCGGCGCCGGGGGCCGCGGCGTCTTCGGCGCGCAGACCCGGGGCGGCCACCACCAGGGCCATCGCCGCAGCGACGGCAAGCATGGTCGGGCGCAGCCCGGTCGGGGTCCAGCGTGGACGCATAGCGATTCCTCTCGATGGGCGATGCGCCACGACGACGCAGGGCTGTGACGGCTGGCGACCTTAGACCGCCACCGGTGGGGCACAAGGCGGCCGGGAGAAGGCACCCGCGCGGGTGCGTCAGACGCTCTCCCCGGGCCTGGACCGGGTGTCAGTAGTCCGACGTGGAACCGCGCTTGGCGGGAACGGCGGCGACCGGCACCACCCGGCGCTTCTCGAGGCCCACCGGGGCCACCGTCTCGGCCGAGACGGTGTCGTGGAAGCTGATGTCGAACTGCAGATAGAGGATGTCGGCACCCCCCTCGGCCTTGTGCTGGGCGCCGACCGCCCCGCCCAGGGTGTAGTCGACCGCCGTGCCGGGCTCGGCGAGCTGGACGGTGTGGGCGCCGGCCAGGGCCTGGGCGAGTCCGGCCTTGAGCACGGCGACGTCGACCTCGCCGCCGGAACGGTCGTCGATGACCCCGAGGGCGACGCGCGGGGCCTTGCCGGTGCGTCCGGTGAAGCCGCCCACCCACGGACGCTTGAGGGCCTCGTCGATCAGCTCCTGGGCGACCGCGTGGTCGTCGGTGGCCGTCCACACCTTGGGCGTTGGGGCGGGGGCCTCAGCCTCACCATGGCGGGTCTGGCAGCCGGCCAGGACGACGCTGGCGAGCAAGGGCAGGCAGAAGCGGTGGAGCTGGGACGGCTGGGGCATGATGAAAGACCTCGCGGCGGTGCCGCAATCGGGAGTTGGGCGAGCTTGGGCGCCTGCGTGCGGGGTGCAACTGGCCGGCAGCGGGTGCGGTCGAACGTATCGTGGGTCCCCCCCTGGCCGGCCACCCGCTTGCGGGTACGACGGTCACCCCAGGGGATTCCCGCATGCAGCCAGCGCCCGCCCTCCCCGCGACCCTCGGCGCCCTGCGCGCCGCGACGGCGGCCC
>JACDGQ010000122.1 GCA_013821615.1 Planctomycetota bacterium | reverse complement strand
ATCCGGCTCCGGCGGTCGATGGGCATGGGTCCGGCGACGTGATGAGGGTTTACAAGGCGAGCTGGGGCTCGCCTCTCCCGGCGTATGCGTACTCCGCCAGGACAGTGCCGCACGTGAGGGTTCCATGGCATAGGACCCCGGCCCCCGAGTCGATCATCTCCCGCGCACGAAAACCTATCGGACGTTCACTGCGGGCCAGCGGCCCGTGGTCCCGGGGGGGAGGCACCGATTGCTGCGGGCGCTCCTGCGGCGGTGACGCCGGCGCCCGGGCAATCCGGCGACGCGGTGAAGCAGACCGGGTCGAGGTAGCACGCCGAATTCGGATGCCCGCCGCCGCCGCGGCGCTCGGCGATGGTGCCGCAGTCCACGCGGCCGCCTTCGGCGGAGCGCAGGCTGTGCACCCAGCGCGCCGTGCCCTTGCGGTAGTAGAGCACGGCCAGGTCATAACCCATGCCGCCGGCCGCGACCGGCGTGCAGATGTGGTCGCCGAGTTCGTTCTGGTCCTGGTTGGTGTTCACCGCCAGCGCGCGCGCGCCGACCATCCCGTAGGGGGCCTCGACGCTCAGCCCGGTCTTGGCGGCCTTCAGCACGCGCTCCATCTTGGCCGCGAGCAGCGGCCGGCCCAGCGTGGCCATGGCGGCGATGTCGGCCTCGAGGATGCCGGCGAAGCGCTCGCCCGGGAAGGTTGCGGTCAAGCCCTCGGAAACGGCGCGGCTGTCCGGCAGCTTCCACTGCCACAGGTCCTTGTCCTTGATGTAGGCGATCACCGGCGGCGGCTCCTGGCCCGGGAAGAGCGTCTTCCAGGTCAGCGAGGTGCCGCACTCCGTGGTGTCCATCACCCCCCAGCCGAGAGTCTTGCAGATCGGCAGCTGGCTGGCGTGGTGGTCGATCCAGATGAACTCGCTGGACTGCGCCTTGAGCGCGCGCATGTGCGCGATCGGCAGTCCGAAGTCGACCATGTAGAGCACGCGGTCGAGCACCTGCGGCGGCGTCATGCTGTACTGCATGGCCAGGAACTCGCAGTCCGGCACCTTGCGCGCGACCACTGCCGCCGAGCCGTTGCCGTCGAGGCAGTTCTTGTGATATATGCAGAGCGGGCGGGGCATGGTCGCAGCGTCGCGGGCGGCTGGGGATGGGCAAGGCAAGGGACGGGCAGCGCTGCACCCAGCGGCAGGCGCGAAGCTGGATCAGAACTGATAGGTCGCCCCGAGACGAACGGTCAGCTGATAGATATTGGCGACGTCGTCCTGCAGGACCAATTGCCCGGAACCGACCTGATGGCCGTAGCGGAGCTGACCGCCGAGATCGTAGGTGATGTGGCGGTAGCAGAGGCTGCCGCCCGCGCTCAGGCCATAGAACCGGTCGACGGTCATCGCGGCGGTGTCGCCGAGGGTTGCCACCTTGTGCAGTCCCGGCTGCTCCTCGTAGAACGCGCCGACGCGCGCCACCGCGACCACGCGCGGCAGGATGAACAGGTGCTCGTAGCCGACGCGGGCGGAGATGCCGTCCTTCTGGTCGGATGCGGGATGGTCGAAGAATTGGGGTGCGGACTCCCTTCCTTCCCTGGTCAGGCTGAAGCGGCTCCACTGCGTCCAGCTCACCTCGGCCGCGACCGTATCCTCGTCGTCCTGACGCCAGGCGGCCGCGATGGTCGCGACGGTGGGCATGCGCAGGGTGGAGAATGAATGTTCGGTCAGCTGGACGAATGGGGGCTGCGCCGAGGGGCTGGATTGCTGCAGGTCCAGCTGATTGCTGACATGGAGCTTGTAGCCGGGCTTGACCACCGTGGCGAGTGCCAACCCCGGGGTGGCCTGCCACCAGGCTCCCATCACCGCGCTATATCCCTCATCGACGCGGATGTGCGTGGCGGTGTCGAAGTCGCTGATGGTTTCGTCGTTGAAATCAGGGACGAGGATGTCGTCGTGCCGATGTTCGTAGCGCGTGGTCGAGCTGTGCTGGGTGATGCGGTCGTTCCAGACGCTGCCGGTGATGCCCAGGCCCAGTCCGGGGATGACTTCAATCGCATAGCTCAGGCTCAGCGTCGAGAACGCCCCGGTCTGGGTGACGCTGCTGTCCGTGGTCGTATCAGTCGTGGGAAAATTGGTGTCGAGCGTATGGCGGTTGAAAGCCGACGAACGGGTGAAATCGAACTGCCGCTGCCAGATCACGCCGACCGTCTGCTGATGGTCGAAGGCGAAGAAGGGCACAGCGGCGCTGACATGGTCGAGATCGAGGCGCGTCTCGTTCTGGCGTCCACCCTGCGCGGGCTTGATCGAGGTCGCATAGAGCCCGCCGGCAGCGCTCGCCTCTGCACGCTCGAGTTGGATCATGCCGCCAGGGTTGGCGGCCATCGCCGTCGCATCGTCGGCGATGGCCACGAACGCGCTCATGCCCATGGCGCGCGCGCCGGCGTTCATCGGCGCCGGGTTGTTGCCGAAATCGACCTGATTGTCGCTCGATGCGACCGCCGCCACCGCCACCGCCGCCGGACAGCCGAGCAGCGCGAACGCGGTCACCATGCGACTGGCATATCCACCGCGCGCAGCCGTGCGCACTCCACGATGAGCCGTGCGAACGCAGATGAGGCGGAGCCTGGGCATGACTGGGCGGGATCCTCCGCCATCCGCACGGGATGCAAAGGCAGAAAGAGCCCGCTGCAGAGGCGGGCCTCCGCGCCTGCGCCGAGGCGCACGTCCGCGCCGAAGCGAGCGCGCGCAGAGGGTCAGGGCAGGGTCAGATTCAGCGGGACGGGAGCGTTATTGTTCGGGATGATCACGCTCGCAGGGGTCGGGGTGTAGGTCGTGCCGTTGTAGATGACGGCGATAAGCGTGGGGTTCCCGCCATTGTAGGGAACGGACGCTGCAATGTACGCGGTCATCGGAGGGGACGGCCAATGCATGGGATAGTTGGCCACGACAGTGGTGCCGCCATTGAAGGTGACGATCGGAGCAGGGGCACCTGCGACGATGAGGGAGGGGTCGATGCTGAGCGAGCCTTTGACTTGGGAAGGCATGACGTTCCTTTCGCCTGAAACAGGCGGAAACCGGGTGATTGCGCGCAGTTGTCGAAGGCGCCGCGCAGCGCCGATTCGTATACATTGGTGTTTTCGCCGCCAGATCAAACCCCAAGTCTGACAAATCCTTATACAGACCTTCCGGGCTCCTTCACCGGGCCAGGTAAGGTCGCCGTCCGCGCAGCTTACCCCTTGTCTGCGGCGCGCATCCCCCATGATGCCTCACCCTCACGGAGTGGCCGCAGGCCGGCTCCGCCCATTTTTCAGCCTCGCGGAGCTCTCCATGGCCACTCCCCTGCACAAGATGCGCAACTTCGGCATCGTCGCCCACATCGACTCGGGCAAGACCACCGTGTCGGAGCGCATCCTCTATTACACCGGCAAGAAGCACAAGATCGGCGAGGTGCACGAGGGCGGCACCACCACCGACTGGATGAAGGAGGAGCAGGAGCGCGGCATCACCATCACCGCCGCGGCCGTGTACGCGACCTGGCGCGACCACTACCTCAATCTGATCGACACCCCCGGACACGTGGACTTCACCGCCGAGGTCGAGCGCTCCTGCCGCGTCCTCGACGGCGCGGTGGTGGTGTTCTGCGCCGTCGCCGGCGTGCAGGCCCAGTCCGAGACGGTGTGGCGCCAGGCCAACAAGTACAAGGTCCCGCGCCTGGTCTTCGTCAACAAGATGGACCGCAGCGGCGCCAACTTCGACCGCGTGGTGGAGCAGGTGAAGGAGCGCCTCAACGGCAATCCCGTCCCCATCCAGATGCCGATCGGCGCCGGTGACGAGTTCACCGGCATGATCGACCTGATCGACATGAAGTACTACACCTTCGAGGGCGACAAGGGCGAGGACCAGATCGAGCACGAGATCCCCGAGCAGTACAAGGCCGAGGCCGAGAAGCGCCGCGCCAAGATGGTCGACGCCGTCGCCGGCGAGGACGAGGCGCTGACCGAGAAGTACCTCGAGAGCGGCACGCTCTCGAACGCGGACATCCTGGTCGGCCTGCGCCTGGGCACCCAGCACTACAAGATCCAGCCCAAGCTGTGCGGCGCCGCGCTGCGCAACAAGGGCGTGCAGAAGCTGCTCGACGCCGTCATCGACATCCTGCCCGACCCCAAGTCGGCGCACAACATGACCCAGTTCGCGGTCGATGACATCACCCACGCCAACCCGATGCCGACGGTGTGCGACCCCAAGGCGCCGTTGCGCGCCATGGTCTTCAAGATCATGAGCATGCCGGCGATCGGCGACGTGTCGTTCGTGCGCGTCTACCAGGGCACCATCAAGGAGGGCGACCAGCTGATCTGCGCCCAGTCGGGCAAGAGCGAGCGCGCCAGCCGCATGATCAAGCTCGTCGGCGCGACCCCCAACAAGGTCGAGGAGGCGCCTGCGGGCGACATCATGGCCATCGTCGGCCTGAAGAACACCATCACCGGCGACACCCTGGTCCACCCCACCGACCCGAACCCGATGCTGCTCGAAGGCATCACCTTCGCCAAGCCGGTCATCACCATGGCGATCGAGCCCAAGTCGAACGCCGACAAGGAGAAGCTCGCCTACGCCCTGGCGCGCCTCGAGCGCGAGGATCCGACCTTCAAGAAGTGGGTCGACCCCGAGACCTCGCAGCTGATCGTCGCTGGCATGGGCGAGCTGCATCTCGAAGTGCTCCAGCACCGCATCCGCGACGAATACAAGGTCGACGCGGTGGTCGGCAAGCCCAAGGTCAGCTACCGCGAGACCGTCAGCAAGTCGATCGAGATCCGCGGCAAGCACGTCAAGCAGTCGGGCGGCCGCGGCCAGTACGGCGATTGCATCCTCAACATCCGCCCGCTGACGGATGAGGAGAAGCGCGCCGGCAACGAGTTCATCTTCCTCGACTCGATCCGCGGCGGCACTGTGCCGAAGGAGTTCCGCAAGCCCATCGAAGAGGGCGTGCGCAACGCCCTGGCGCGCGGCTACATCGCCGGCTTCCCGTGCATCAACGTCCACGTCGAGCTGATCGACGGCTCGTACCACGATGTCGACTCCAGCCAGGAGGCTTTCATCTCGGCCGGCGCCCTCGCCATCCGCGAGGCCTACCCCAAGCTGGGCGTCCAGCTGCTCGAGCCGTGGATGCACGTCGAGGTCGAGACCCCGGACGAGTTCACCGGCTCGATCATGGGTTCGCTGCAGTCCAAGCGCGCGATGATCACCGAGACCGCGAAGCGCGGTCCCAACAACATCATCCGCTGCGAGGTCCCGCTCGGCGAGATGTTCGGCTACACCACCGACCTGCGCTCGATGAGCCAGGGCCGCGCGGGGTATTCGATGGAGCCCAGCGAGTACAAGGCCGTGCCGAACAGCATGGTCGAGAAGCTCGCGAAGAAGGCCGCCGGCTGAGACCGGTTTCGGACGCTGGTTTCACGCACCCTCGGGCAGATGCCCGGGGGTGTTTCTTTTTGTTCTTCGTCGTCCGAGGTGGAATCTTTCCGTCGATCGTGGGGAAAGCGAAACTTGATCGAACAAGAGGAACGGAGAAACGGAGGAAGACAGGGATCCAGTGAAAACAGCGGAATCGGGAAAGGCGGCATCGTCATCTCTTGGCGTTCCTCCGTTCCTCTTGTTCGATCCTGTCTTTCCTGTTTTGATCGACGAGACCCGAGCAGGCAATGGATCCACCACGAATGACGAGGAACCTTTTTTTGGGAGGGGCGCGCGGCGCGAGGCGCTAGGTATCGAGGCCGACGCTGCGAGCCGCTAGACTCGAGTTTCGAGGCAACGGTCATCAACGCGGAACGGGCCTGGCTGTTCCTGGCGACTAGCTCCTCAATCGGCGGGCCTCCGTTGACACCCACACGGCTTCCCTACAAGCCACCCACCATGTCCGACGCCTCTCCTGCCCTGTCTGCGACGTCTTTTGGCGATGACCAGCGCTCCACCTGGGCCTGCCTGTTCAGCGCGCCGGTGCTGATCGCGGCGCTGGGCTACTTTGTTGACATCTACGACCTGGTGCTGTTCGGCATCGTGCGCAAGGCCAGCCTGATCGAACTCAGGGTGCCCGAGGCGGCGCTGCTCGACGTCGGCGGGCAGCTGCTGAACATGCAGATGATCGGCATGCTGATCGGCGGCCTGCTGTGGGGCGCGATCGGCGACCGGCGCGGGCGCATCACCACGCTGCTCGGCTCGATCCTGCTGTACTCGGTCGCCAACCTGCTCAACGGCATGGTCACCACCATCGGCCAGTACGAGGTCCTGCGCCTGGTCGCCGGCATCGGCCTGGCCGGCGAGCTCGGCGCCGGGATCACGCTGGTGGTCGAGAGCCTGCCGCGCGGCAAGCGCGGCTACGGCACCATGATGGTCTCGGGGATCGGCGTGTCGGGGGCGATCCTCGGCTTCTTCATCGCCAGCTCGTTCGGCTGGCGCAACGCCTACTACATCGGTGGCGCGATGGGCCTGGCGCTGCTCGGACTGCGCGTCTTCGCCCACGAGTCCGGCATGTTCGCCCGGCTGGTCGCCGCCGGCGGCGACGAGGGCATCGCGCGCGGCAACGTCTTCGCGCTGTTCACGAACGCCAGCCGCCTCGGCCGCTTCCTGACCTGCATCGCGATCGGCCTGCCGCTGTGGTACGTGGTCGGCATCCTCGTCACCTTCTCGCCGGAGCTCGCCAAGGCGCTGGGCGTGTCCGGACCGATCGACGCGGGGCGGTCGCTGATGCTCGCCTACCTCGGCCTGGTGGTCGGCGATTTCGGCAGCGGCCTGATCAGCCAGTGGTGGCGCAGCCGCAAGAAGGCCATCGCGGTCTTCATGGGGCTGACCGCCGTCACCTGTGCTGCGTATTTCGCCCTGCGCGGCGTCGACAGCACGACCTTCTATGCGCTGATCCTGGTGCTCGGCGTGTTCGTCGGCTACTGGGCGCTGTTCGTCACGGTGGCGGCGGAGCAGTTCGGCACCAACCTGCGTGCCACCGTGGCCTCCAACGTGCCCAACTTCGTGCGCGGCGCGCTGGTGCCGATGATCATCATGTTCAAGGCGCTGAAGGATGGCTGGGGTGCCCTCGGCGCGGCCGCCGCGGTCGGCGTCCTGGTCTTCGCCATCGCCGCGGTCGCGCTGTGGTTCATGCGCGAGACCTTCAACCGCGACCTCGACTACGTCGAGTAGCCTACTGCCCCGCGCTCTTCCTCAGCTCCGCCTCGGCCTTCAGGAAGTCGTCGTAGTGGATGCTGTCCAGCCAGCGCGCGATCGACGCGGGACTGTCGCCGAGGGTGGCGAGTTGGCGCCTGGTCTCGGGCAGCTGCGCGCGGATCGCGGCGGCCTCGTCGAGGTTGGTCTTCACCGCCGGGCTGTCGGTAAGGCCGAGCGCCATGACTTCGCGCATGCTCTTGGTCTGGGTCATCAGGCGCACCGCGAATTCCGACTGCGCCTTGACCTTGAGGTCGAGGCTGATCGAGCCGGTCACGGGATCGCCACCGGTACTGGTGGCGGGTGTGGCGCCCGGAGCGGCGGCGCTGGTGCGCCACACGACGATGGCGACCCCCACCACGATGGCGAGGCCGAGCGCGGTGCTGGTCTTCATGGCGGGCTCCGCATGCGGTGCACCGAAGGCCGGATGGCGGTCGGCGACTGCATCGGCAGTCTACCTCCGGATGGCGGCGCCGCGGGAGCCATCCGGGTCATCCCGGTACGTGGAGGCTAGAGCGCGGGACCGGCACGTGGTGCCCGTTACTCGAGGACGGGCGCACCAAGCTGGGTGCCGTGGCGGTCGCAAAGCTTCGCGGCGCGCCCCGCGGCCCGCTGCGGGAAGACGCCATCCCCAGGCAGCGTCAGCCCTTGCGCAGCGTCTCGTCGACCTGTCGTTCGGCCAGCAGCCAGTCATGGACCGGGTTGCCGCCGCTGAAGCCGCGCTTCTGGGCGATGAAATAGGCGGCATCGCCGATGAGTTTGCGCCGCTCGTCGGCGTTGACCACCTTGGGCCCGGCCTTGGCCGGGGCCTTCGCTGCTGGGGCCGCCGGAGCTGCCGGTGCCTTCGCCGCAGGAGCGGTGGGGGCCGCGGGC
>JACDGQ010000121.1 GCA_013821615.1 Planctomycetota bacterium | reverse complement strand
CAGCAGGATCTCGCCGCGCAGCGGCGAGATCGCCACCGCCTTCGCATCGCTCCACCGCGGCGCGCCCGCGGGAAGCGTGTCCTGCGCGACGGCGCCGACGACGAGGACGAGGGTGAGGAAGGTCAGGCGGACGATGGCGTGCATGCTGGCTCCGTAGGTTCGCGCGGACTCATTGCGATCGGACACCCCCGACGTGACCGGCATGATTCCGGCAGAGCGCGGCCGTCTCACACGGCGGCATGCTCGCCGCAGCTGTCCCCGAGGTGCGACGCCCGCGCGACGGCGGATGGCGGCCAGGCCACCGGCGGGCGCAGCGTGTCCCGTGCGAGACGCGGAAGCCTGGGCATCACTTCGCGGTCACTTCGGCCGTGCTGGGCGCAATGAGATGCACCACACCATGGCCGCGCGCGCCGACACCGCGCGCATGGCCTGCGAGATCCTGGTGCGGCAGCAGCACCGTCGCCTGCTCGGCTACGGTCCTCGGCCTCGGCGGACGAGCGGCACAGGGCCAGGGCATGGTCGCGGTCAGCGCCGCGGCGCCTGAATTCCCGCCGCAGCGACGCACTGCACGCGAGCGCGCTGCGCGAGGTGCCTGGCGCCGCGGCCAGCCACGACACCGGTCCGCTTCAGGGTTGCTGCATCCACGGCCTGATCGCCGCGAAGACCCGGGCGGCGAGGTGGGCATCGCCTTTGGGATTGGGATGCACCCAATCCACCGTCAGGGCTGTCGGCTGGCCGGGGTCCGATACCCAGCCGTCGGACGTCGCCACGGTGATGATCGGCGAGGCCACCGTCGTCAGCTCCTTGGACAGCGCGACGTACGCGGTGCAGAGCGCCGGAAAGGGCTCCCATTCCTGGAAGGGCAGGCCGATGGCGATCCTGACGGTGGGCTTGCGGGTGCGCAGCACGGCGATGATGTCGCCCATGGCCTTCAGCGTGGGCGCCACGCCCTGCTCCTTGATCTTGTCGTTCGTGCCGAGGAACACCACGGCGATGTCGGCGGTCCAGCCCTTGCTGGCGTCGACCAGCGCATCGGCGACGCCCCGCGTGGTCCAGCCCCACCGCCCCTCGTGGTGATTGACGAACGTCTTCCCGCTGTGGGGGGCGTACGTCGGCGAGCCCTCGAACCCCGTGATCATGCTGCCGACGAAGTCGACCGGCCTGCCGGTATCGACGCACGTCTGCCACAGCGGGTAGCGCCAGCTGTACGTCGGCACCGCGGTGCCGCCCCCTGCCCGACCCTGGGTGATGGAATCGCCCACGCAGACGATGCGCAGGGGCTCCGCCGCCATGAGCGCAGCGGACAGCATGAGCAGGGCGAGGCAGCGGATCATGGATGCTCCGGAGGTGGCAGGCGCGCCAGCGGTCCGCACGCGCGCGGGCGACCGCGGTTCAGCAGAATGGACGATCACGGGGCCGCCTGTGGGATGCCCCACACGACGGCGCTGACGCCGGTGGCGTCGATCGGGACGCCGCTGCGCTGCGCTGGTAGTGGCCATCGCCCGCAACGCTCGTCGACCGCGGTCGGTTCAGCCCGCCCGCGGACCAGGTGGCGCCATCCGTGGAGACCAGGAAGGTCTCCTCGCCCAGGAGGACGAAGCGGTCGGCGCGAGCGATGACCGGGCAGGTGCGGATGAGCACGAGCAGACTGCGCATCGCGTCGGTTTCCGGTCGAGGGTCAGGGCGTCAGCACGACGTACAGCACGTCCGGCGGCAGGGTGACGATCAGCTTGCCGCTCTCGCGCTTCACCTGCACGACGGCGGCGGTGGGGAAGCCGGCGGGGTCGAGCGCCACCGCCTTGGCCAGCCCGCGATTGGCGAGGGTCACGGTGGCATCGGCCTTGACCACCTGCCACGGCTTGTGACCGACGTTGACGATCTCCTCCTTGTCGTGGCCGAGATCCTTGGTCTCCCACCCGGTCGGTTTGGCGATCGAACCGTACTGGATCAACACCTGCCGCGAGGTCGTCAGCGGCTGGTCGTCCATCGCCACGACGTTGATCACCGCGTAGCGGTTGCCGCTGACGATGACCGCGTCGGTCAGGGCGAAGCTGCCGCCGGCCTGCTTGAGGAAACCGCAGACGCCTTTCGCCTTCGGCGCATCGACCAGGCATACACCGCGACCATAGTCCATGGTGATCTCGCCGGTCGCGCTGGTGACGACCTTCTTCGCCGCGTCGATGTGCGCCTTCAGATCGGGGGCGATCACCGTCTTGGCCGGGTCGGCGCCGTACTCGACCTCCACCGGACCGACCAGGAAGGCGAGCGGATCGACACCGCCGGTCAACTTGTTCTTCTCGGCCTGCGCCTGCGCCTCGCCGCCCTCGCGGCGGTTCGGATCGAACTCGGCGTCTTCGGCGATCAGCGGATATTCGCGCTGGAAGACGCTCTGCAGCGAGCGCGCCTCGTGCACCACGGGCTTGGCCTTCTTGATGTAGCCGCGGCGCAGGGCGATCGCGTTCGCGGGGAAGGCGCCCAGCATGCCGGGGACCATGCAGCTCCACTTGAACGGCGGGTGCTGGTCGTGGCTGGTGATGTAGGGCATGTTGATCGCGAGGTCGTCATCGTACGCGACCGCGGTCTGCGCAAACCAGCAGAAGGCGTCGACGCCGGTGAGCGACTGGTAGGCCGCCATCAGGAACGGGCCTTCGGCCTGGTAGCGGTTGGGGCTGACCCATGACGATTCGGTGATGATCATCGGCCGGCCGGCGACCTGTTTGAGGTTGGTGGGCAGCCCGCGCAGGTCGCGCACGCCGGTCTCGTTGGCGATGGTGTGGCCCGGATCGATGCGCCAGCCGTTGTTGTCGCCCTCGTGCCGGCTGCCGTAGTACTTGTTCACCGCGATGACCTCGTCGCCAGTGTAGCTCCAGCGCTCGACATCGCTCAGGCGCAGGGGATCGGCCGTGATCCAGTTGCCTGAGTTCACCACCTGCTTGCAGCCCAATGAGCGGTAGTGCGCGTGCAGGTCCTGGTAGTAGTCATGCTGGGTGCGCGCCATGAACTCGACCTGGTCGGCGGCGCGGTTCGCCTTGCCGGTGGGCGCAGTATTGATCGCGTAGGTCGCCAGCAGACCGACGGTGCCGTTGGCGAGATCGTCCCCCTCCACCTTTTCGCCGCCCCACGCCGCCTGCGCTTTGTCCAAGCTGCCGTGCTTCGTCACCAGCCACGCCGCGAACTGCTTCGCGAACAGGCGCTTCTGCGGCTCCTTCATGGTCCCGAAGGTCCAGAACAGCAGACTGTCCTCGTTCTGCGTCTCGATGACGGCGACCGCGGGGTCGTCGGCCAGACGCATGCCGGAGTAGGGGTTCTTGTCGCCGAACAGCTTTGCCGTCCACGCCTTGATGGCCGCGCGGAAGGTCGGATTGAAGAAGCCCACGCTCCAGCTTTCGCCGTCGCCAGCGTAACCCTCGATGCCGTGCGAGGCCTTCAGCGACATCTTCCAGAACGGGCAGATGATGACGTAGATCCCCTGCTTCTTCAGGGCCGCCTCGGCGCGCCACACGGTGTCGATGGCCTTGGCGTCCGGCACATCGAGGGCGCCGTCCTTGGGCGCCAACTCGACGAACAGGCGCGCCAGGTTCACGCCCATCTTGGCGAGGTTGCGCGCCGAACGGTCCAGGTCGGCGGGATTCTCGAAGTCGGACTTGGCGTTGATCGCCCAGAAGCGCAGCGGCTTGCCCGCGCCGTCCAGGAAATCACCGTCGGCCGAGACGGTGACGAAGCCCTTCTCGCCGGCCACTGCCTCGTTGAGATTGCGCAGATCCAGCAGCGCGCCCTCGCGCAGGCCGTCGGCAGGATAGGTGAACGCCCAGGTCTGATCGCCGCCGAAGACATACCCGCCGGCGTCACCCGCCTGGCAGGTGCCGAAGCCCATCAGGGCGGGCACGAGGACGGTCAGCGCGGCGGCGGCGAGGCGGATCGGGGTGGTCATCATGGGCAGGCTCCGGTTTACTGGAAAGGTGCATGCAATACCGGTCTAGCCTTGGGACGTTGTCATCCGTTCTGCGACGCAGCAGTTGCTCGCCCGGGGCGGTTTGCTATACCGGTGCAGCATGGGTGCGCCGACAACCCGGTCCAGGGCGCGCACGATGCCCGCGCAGACGCTGTGGCATATGCATGTCGAAGGTTGCCCTCCTCCTCCAAATGGCGCGCAGCGGGTCGCATGGATATCTCTCCGCCCGAGCAGGAAAGCCTGTAATGAGTCCATTCCTTAGCGCACGATCCGGAGTCGAACACGATGGCGCATGGAGCGTGCCATCGTGGCCCCCTCTCTCATGGAAGTCGGCCCTGCCGCTCTCGATCCTGCTGCTCGTCGCGTTCGCCACGCGGTCCCCGGCGGTCGAGGTCACCAGCCTCGCGGACAGCGGCCCCGGCAGCCTGCGCAACGCCTGCACGGCGAAGAGCGTGACCCTGGGCCCCGCGCTGGCGGGCAAGACCATCGTGCTCGCCTCGCGCATCGCACTGACCGGCGACGTGGTGATCGACGCCACCGCGGCGCCGGGCGTGGTCATCAGCGGCGGCGGCACGACCAGGATGTTCTTCATCCCCATGAAGGCGAAGGTGGTCTTCGCCGGTCTGACCTTCAGCGCCGGCTCCGCCGTCGATCCCGACAAGCGCAAGGGCATCAACAGCAGCGGCGGCGCGATCTACGGCGACATGTTCTGCGACCTCACCCTGATGCGCTGCGTCTTCCGCGAGAACCTGGCGAAGGTGCCCGAGGGCGGCGGCGCCGCGGTGTTCATGAGCTACCACAGCAAGTTGTCGGTCCTGGACTGCGTCTTCGAGGACAACGACGCGACCGGCTGCGGCGGCGAGCGCGGCGGCGCCGTCACCCTCGCCACCGACACCACCTCGATCTTCCGCACCACGCAATTCCGCGGCAACAAGGGCTTCACGGGCGGCATCAACAACCTGCTCGGCACGATGACGGTCGAGGACTGCGTGTTCGAGGACAATGAGGGCCACGATGTCGGCGGCGCGATCTACTCCGACGGCGCCAGCGAGAAGATCGATGACGACAAGGGTGGCGTGCTGACCGTCGTGCGCACGCGCTTCATCAACAACCGCTCCCCGGGCCTGGGCGGCGCCTGCTACCTGTTCATGTACCGCCTCGACCGCCTGCTCGTCGACCACTGCCTCTTCGACGGCAACAGCGGCGGACATGGCGGCGGTTTCGCGAGCGGCAACGGCATCATGGAGGTCGTGGACAGCGTCTTCCTGAGCAACACCGCGACCTACGGCGGCGCCTTCTGGACGTCGGGATCGTCGGTGGCGGGGTCCGCGCCGCTGACCGTGCGCAACTGCCTGTTCGCGCAGAATGACGGGAAGAACGGGACCGGCGGCGGCGTCTCGACCGAGACCACCGACCTGGTCCGGCTCGAACACTGCACCTTCTGGAAGAACACCGGGCGCGGCGGCGCCGTGCAGCTGTGGAAGCCGGGCAAGTCGTCCATCCAGGGCTGCATCTTCGCCGAGAACAAGTCGCCCATATGGACCGGCACGGCGCCTGTCGCCGAAGGCGCCAACGTGGTGTGGCCTGCCGATGACACGCTTCCGCAGAGCGATGCCGTGATCCGCACCGACCCCCTCCTGGAAGCGCTCGTTCCGACAAACGTCCGCCTGCCCGCAGCCGTCCCGCGCGCCCCCGGCATGGCGGGGAAGGTCGGAGCTGTGGTCGTGACGCTCGCCGGCGGCGGCAAGAAGGGGCAGGCGAGGAGGCCGGCGGTGGCGAAGCCGAAATCCGACGTACCCGCGAAGAGGGCGCCCGCCCCATGAGCGTGCGCGCGTTGGGTGGCTCGGCACGGGGCTGATGGCGCGCACCCATTTCGGTCAACCTGTTGCGCGCCGGCTGCCCCAGTGCGGCGCTGTGGCCAGCGACCTCGGCGACCAGCTCGACCACAATGCGATCCACCGGCAGCCGATGGGACGCTCGCGGCGCTGATACAGGATCTCACCGCGCTGCGCTGGGATCGCCGTACAGGAATATGGCGTGGTCGTGGCCTCGGCTGCGAGCCCGACACGCATCCATCCCGCTCATGGGAGCCGGCGCCTGCTGCGGCGCGTGGCTCTCCCCGTACTCCTCGAGGAATGCGCGGCAGGCCGCGGCCCTGGCCAGTTCATCGAAGATCTGGCCCACATCGAAGAATGGAAACCGCCTGGGCGCTGGCTCGGGGCCCACGGCAGGGCGGGACGTGGGCCCGGGCACGGCGGTCACGGCAGCCGGGTCCGGATGCCGGGCGCCTGGCTGTGCAGTCCAGTGACGATGACGCAGGTCCCCGCGACCCGACCGTCGCCGCCGCGGATGGGGCTGAAGTGGTGGAGGATGGGTCCAGGCGGATAGGGGATGCGGAAGGCCAGCGGCATGTGCCGGTCGCTCACCTGCACCGACCGACCTTCGTTCATCACGAGGAGGAACGCGTCCTTCAGCTGGTGCCAGGTCTCGGCGTAGATGGTGCGAGCGGCCTGTCCCTGCATGGCCGAGGACTGCGGCCCCAGGAACGGCTGGAAGGCGTCATTGTGGAGCAGCGCGAGTTCGCGCTGCCAGCAGATGGCCATCGGCACGTCGCTCTCAAGGCACATTTCCAGGACCGCGTGCAGGCGTGGAGACCAGGACGCCGGCACGCCGAGGGACGTGGTCGTCCAGTCCAGGCGCTGCAGCCGGTGACCGGCCTGCCCTCCATGGGAGAACAGCGGCTCGGAGCTCTCGGCAGCCAGGTGCGCGAATGGGCTGCGCTGGTGCATGGCGGCGATCCCGCGGGGTCGGACCGGACCCAAGCCCGGACAGGTCATTGCTACACCGGTATAGCATGTGCCGTTCAGCGACCTTGTCCAGCAGGACCGGCGCGCGGATCATCACTACGGGGCCTGCATGACCACGGACGAATGAGCCGCACGATCGTTGGAATCGACTTAGAGGCGGTTTCAAAACCATCCCCGGAGCGAGCCTGGCTATCGTCGAGCGAGGCAAGGAAGACCATCCGTTTTGCGCGGAGGCATGGCCGTAGGCCATGTTGAGCAGCGCGAAGCCTCGCTGGAGAGGGACACAATGGATCGTCTGACGCAGCCGCAGCCGACGAGAGCCGGGCGCAGGAGGGGAGGGTTTTGAAACCGCCTCTTAGACCCCGGTGCCCGGGGCCCCCGTGCTCGCGCGCACCACCAGGCGCGACGGGACGAGGCTCACCGCCGGAGGCTTACCGCCAGCCAGCGCCTCCAGGACGACCTGTACCGCGGTCGTGCCGATCTCGGCAAGGCAGTGGCTGACGGTGGTCAGGGGTGGAGAAGCGGCGGCGCCCAGCAGGTCGTCGAAGCCGATGACGGACAGGTCGCGGGGCACGCGCACGCCGCGGTCCCTGAGCAGCTCCAGGACCGCCACCGCGATCATGTCGTTGAAGCAGCACACCGCGGTGACTCCGGCGGGCCAGGTCGCGCTGGCGAGGGCGGCGCGTATGGCGGCCAGGCCTTCGTCGATCTGATTGCGTAGGGACTCCGGCTCGGCGATCAGCAGATCGCGCCCGGTCAGCCCATGAGCGCGCGCGGCGACGCGGAACGCCGCGCGACGCTCCGGCAGGGTGGCCTTGCCGCCGCGCCCGAACCCGATCCACAGTACCGAGCGGTGGCCCAGGGCCGCAAGGTGCGCGACAGCCTCGGCGATGCCGGGGCCGGGGTCGAGCCGCACGTCATGCGGCGAACCGACATCGTGGCCGCCGATCGTGACCACCGGCCGGCGGCTGGCAAAGAGTGTGGCGGGCAGGGTCCGGAAGAGCTGGCGCGGCGCCACCAGCGCATCGATGCGGCCGGTCTCGAGCAGCTGCATGGCGTGGTCGAGCGCGTCCTCGCAGGAGCTGCCTCCAGCGAGCAGCACGTCATAGCCGCCCTGGCGCGCCGCATGCCCGATTCCGCCCAGGATCGCGCCCCAGTAGTCCACGGCCAGGATGCCCGGGCCGCCCGCGCCCGTGGTCAGGCCGATGGTGTACGAGCGACCGGTCGCAAGCGTGCTGGCGTGGTAGTTGCCGCGGTAGCCCAACGCCTTCGCGGCGGCGCGCACGCGCGCGATGCAGGCTGCGCTGATGCGCAGTTCCACCGCCCGCC
>JACDGQ010000120.1 GCA_013821615.1 Planctomycetota bacterium | reverse complement strand
TCCCACCTCCCACCTCCCACCTCGCGCCTATCTCCGCGTGAACAAATAGTGGCTCACGATCCACTCCTGCCCCTTCGCGTAGCCGAACAATTCCTCGCAGGCCATGAAGAACATGCGCCAGCGCTCGCAGCGCACGGTGGCGAGCTTGTGATCGGCGTCGCGGCGGAAGAAGCCCATGACGGTGTCGCGGCGGCGGTCGAGGTTGTCGAGCCAGCCGCGCGCGGTGCGCGCGTAGTGGGTGCCGTCGACGCGCCAGTGCGCGGCGATGGCGAGGTGCTCCTGGAAATACAGGAAGAGCTGGTCGGAGGGCATGATGCCGCCGGTGAAGAAATGCTTGCCCATCCAGTCGTCCGTGCCGCTGGTCTCGAACGGGTAGGCGAAGCGGCTGTGGCTGAAGACGTGGGTGAAGAGCTTGCCGTCGGGCTTCAGCCACGTGGAGATCCGGCGAAACAGCTCGTGGTAGTTGCGCAGGTGCTCGAAGCACTCCACCGACACCACGCGGTCGAAGCGCAGCTGGGTGTCGAAGCCGATCATGTTCGCGGTGATCACTGTGACGTTGGCGAAACCGCGCTCGCGCGCCCGCGCCGTGATGAATTCGCGCTGCGAGGCGGAGTTCGAGACCGCGGTGATGCGCGCGTGCGGGTACTTCTCGGCCATCCACAGCGTCAGCGAGCCCCAGCCGCAGCCGATCTCGAGGATGTCCATGCCGTCGGCGAGCTGCGCGCGCTCGCAAGTCATGCCGAGCATCACCTCTTCGGCCTGGTCGAGCCCGGTGACGCCGTCGGGATAGTAGCACGAGCTGTACTTCAGCCGCTTGCCCAGCACTTGGAGATAGAACTCCGCGGGCACCTCGTAGTGCTGCGCGTTGGCCGCGTCGGTGTGCACGGCGAGCGGGCTGCGCTTGAGCTCTTCGACCAAACCCATGAGGTGCTGCTGGTCGCCTTCCGGGCCGCCGTGCGATTCGCTGCGCAGACGGTCGCGCAGCAGGCGGCGGATCCCGAGGCGGGTGACGGCGTCGGGAAGGAGGCCGCGTTCGGCGAGATCGAGTCCAAGGCTCATGGCGACTCCGTAGGCGTGGGGTCCCGTTTCGGGAACCAGGGGATGAAGGCGCTGGTGGTGCGCTGGTACGCGCGGTAGTCGTCGCCGCGGCTGGCCAGGGCACGCGCCTCGGTGGGCGGGATGCCGGTGACTTTCAGGAGCAGGAACAGCAGCAGCGCCGGCACCAGCCAGGTCACGCCCATCCACGGCGAGGCCGCGGCCAGGGCGACGTAGGCGAACCAGTGCAGCCACTCACCGAAGTAGTTGGGGTGGCGCGAATACCGCCACAGGCCCGCGCGGCAGGTGCGGCCGCGGTTGGCGGGATCGCGGCGCCAGGCGGCGAGTTCACGGTCGGCGAGCGCTTCGCCCCCCAGCGCGACCACCCAGATCAGGATGCCGGCCCAGTCGCCGCTGCCGCCGAAGGCGGCGGTGTCCGTGGCGATCACCAGGAAGGGCGTGGTGAAGACCACCACGAGCAGCGCCTGGAACTGGAAGAACACGAAGAACCACACGTTCGCGCGCGCACCCCAGCGCCGGCGCAGCTCCTGGTAGCGGCCGTCCTCGGGTTTTCCGATCACGCGGTCGCGCACCAGGTGGACGGTCAGGCGCAGCGACCATACCGCGATCAGCGCGCCCGCCACCACGCGCCGGGTGGGATCGCCCCCACCGAGGGCGAGCAGCAGCACCGCGCCCGCGCCGATGCCGAAGGCCCAGCCGGCGTCGACCAGGCTGGCGTCGCGGCGCGCGCGCTGCACAAGCCACAGCGCCACCATCAGCGCCGATGCCGCTCCGGCGATGATCAGCAGGTGGATGAGCGCCTCAGGCACGCGACACCTCCGCAGTCGCTGCCGCATCCGGACGTCCCGCCCAGCCGGCGAACCAGGCCAGCAGCGGCGTCGCGATCAGCCATTCCACGGAGATCGCGGCCAGGCCGGTCAGCGTACCCGCCGGCAGCTGCAGCACTCCGATGCGCACCCCGGCCCAGTAGGACAGCGGCCCGGCGATCGCGCCGAGCAGCGCGGCGAGCACCAGGCGGCGCTGCAGCCAGCGGATGTAGGTGCGCAGCGAGATGCCGAACAGCGGCCACAGCACCGCCATCCACGGCGGCGACACCGCATCCGCGAACGGCGCGCAGCGCAGCAGGCCGAGCTGCCCGAGCAGCGAGTCGGCGAGCACGCCGGTCATCAGCGCGAAGCCGGCGACGCGCAATTCGCTGCGCGGCTGGTGCATGCAGGCGAGATGAATGAGCAGGACCGCGCCGGCCACTACCGGGCCCAGCCAGAACAGCTGGTGCGCTGCGCCCAGCACGCACGCGAACCAGCCCGCCTGGAAGAGTGCAGCCTCGACCAGTGGGAAGTGCCGCCAGCGCGGCGCGCCCAGCGGCGGGGGACCCGCTGCTGCGAAGATCTTCACCATCTCAGAGCGTCCGGCCGCGGTCGAGCGCCAGCTGATCCGGTTGGCGGTAGCCCGGCTTGGCGATGGTCAGGTGGACCAGACCGAGCACGCGCTCGTGGAACCCGCCTTCGCAGTAGCACAGGTAGAACTCCCACATGCGCAGGAAGGTCTCGCTGCAGCCCAGCGCCGCGGCCTCGCCGCGCCGGGCCAGGAAACGCTCGCGCCAGCAGGCCAGGGTGCGCGCGTAGTGCGGCGCGTGGTCCTCGCTGGCGACCACGCGCAGGTCGCTGGCGCGGGTCATGGCGGTGCCGAGCGCGGTCAGCGAGGGGATGCAGCTGCCCGGGAAGATGTGGCGCTGGATGAAGTCCACGCAGCGCTTGGCGGTCTCGTACTGCTGGTCGGCGATGGTGATGGCCTGGATGACCATCAGCCCGGCGGGCTTCAGCAGGCGCGCGCAGGTGCGGAAGTAGGTCTCGTAGAACTGCCAGCCGACCGCCTCGATCATCTCGATCGACACCAGCTTGTCGTAGGTCCCGGTGAGGTCGCGGTAGTCGCTCAGCAGCACCGTGACGCGGTCCTGAAGACCCGCGGCGCGTACCCGCGCGGTGGCGAGTTCGTGCTGACGCTGCGAGATGGTGGTGGTGGTGACGCGGCAGCCGTGATGGCGCGCGGCGTGGATGGCCATGCCGCCCCAGCCGCTGCCGATCTCGAGCAGGTGGTCGCCGGGCTTCAGTTCGAGGCGCGCGCAGATGCGTTCGAGCTTGGCCGTCGAGGCCTCTTCGAGGGTGGCGGCGGCGCTCGGGAAATACGCGCTCGAGTACATCATTTCGCGGTCGAGGAAGAGCGCGAAGAACTCGTTTCCCAGGTCGTAGTGCGCGCTGATGTTGCGCCGGCTGCCGCCCGGGGTGTTGCGGTTCCAGGCGTGGGCGAGGCGGAACAGCGGCGCGCTGAGGCGCGCCCAGCCCCCCTCCAGGCCATCCAGGGTCGCGCGGTTCAGCACCAGGATGCGGATCAGCGCGGTGAGGTCGTCGCAGGTCCAGGCGCCGGCCATGAAGGCCTCGCCAGAGCCGATGGTGCCGGCCAGGGCGACGTCGGCCCAGGTGCGCGGATGCAGGATGGTGAGACGCGCGACCGGCCCGGGAGCGCGTCCGCCCAGCACCCAGCGCTCCTGTCCTTCGCTGATCTCGATGCGGCCGTGGGTGAGGCCGGCGAAACGTGCGAGCACCGCACGCCGCGCCAGGCGCTCGATCAGGGTCGCGGCGTGCACGACCGCGACTGATGGCGCCTCGCCGTCCTGGGGTCGGGCCTCCGCGGTGACGGTTTCAAGGCTGGGCAGGCTGGCTTGCGGCATGGCGACACCCTTCTCCTCGTCACCGATACGTCAGGCAAGGGGAATCGGATGTTGCTGAGTGCGGCAGCAGGAGGGCGGCGCCCAGAATGAAAAACCGCTGCAAGTCGATGACCTGCAGCGGCTCTTGGGATGCGCCGGAAGGCCGGATCACGGCTTGCGCGGACGCTTCCCGAACGGCTTGGGCGCCTGACGCCGGGCTTGCGCCACGACCTCGGCCGGAACCGGCTTGAGCGCCCACACGATGCCCAGCTTGGACATCACCCACAGGCCGTAATAGCTCATGTCGATCTGCCACCAGCGGAAGCCCTGGCGGGCCGAGGCGCTGTAGTGGTGGTGGTTGTTGTGCCAACCCTCGCCGAAGGTCAGCAGGGCGATCAGCATGCTGTTGCGGCTATCGTCCTTGGAGTCGTAGTCCTGCACACCGAAGACGTGGGTCAGCGAGTTGACCGTGAAGGTGGCATGGGCCACGGCCACGGTCGAGATGCAGAAGCCCCACACCAGCATCTGCAGACCGGACGTGTGCAGCTCGGGCCACATCGCATTCAGCACGCGGCCGAGGAAGAAGCAGCTGGTGCCGAGCAGGATGGGCATCAGCACGTCGAAGCGGTTGAGGAACATCAACTCCGGGAACTTCGCCAGGTCCTGCACCGACTTGTAGTCGGTCGGGAAATTGCTCTCGGAGCTGAACCAGCCCATGTGGCTCCACAGCAGGCCCTGCTGGCGGGGCGAGTGGCGGTCGGGCTCCTGGTCGCTGAAGCGGTGGTGATGACGGTGATGGGCGGCCCACCACAGGGGTCCGCGCTGCACCGACGAGTTGCCGATGCAGGCGAAGATGAACTGCGCGACACGGCTGGTCTTGTAGGCACGGTGCGAGAAGTAGCGGTGATAGAATGCGGTGATGGCGAACATGCGCACGGCGTAGAGCCCCACCGCCACGCCCAGGGCCACCCAGCTGAAGCCGACCCAGTAGACGGTCAGGCAGGCCACGTGCAGGCCGAGGAAGGGCATGATGCGCGGCCAGTCGACCTTGGCTTCGTGGGTCTTGGCGAGCTCGTCTTCGCCGGTGTGCACATCGACCCAGCGCCGCACCGTCAGCCACAGGTGGCGCAGGAAACCAGGCCGCGGACGGGCCGCCTCGGCGGCGCGCATGAGGTCGGGGGAGACGGCTGGGGCCTCGGCGAGGGCGACCGCGGAATGGCTTGCGGACGTGGGGGAGGGGTCGTCGGGCAGCATCGGGGTCATGCGGGCGCCTTGGCGAGCGGTGGGAGCGAGCGCGGATTCGAAAAGAACGGAAGACCCTTCCACCACAAAGCCGCAGCCTGCAAATATATGCCGGCCAGCACTTTGAGGGTCAGGGCGGGGTAGCGGACGAGCATGCGGGCAAGCACCGAGGGGGTGATCCGGCGCCGCTGCATGGTCAGCGCGGCGCTGAACATCCTGTCGCCCTGCTCGCGGTTCTCCATGTGGACTGCCAGACGTTCGGCAGGGGCAGTGAAACGCCAGCCGTAGTCCTGGACCATGCCCATGAAGGGCGAGATGTGGAAAACTTTTGGCATCGCGAAGCGGTGCAGACTCTGCTGGGGATCGCGAACGTGCAAGACGTAGGCGTGGCGTTCCCGCCACGGCGTATTGGTTATCTCTGCGACAATTGCGACCAGGGTCTCGCCATCCTTCGCAAAGCAGTAATAGAACGATACCGGGTTGAAGGAGTGACCGAAGTAGCGCAGCGAGGTCAACAGGCGCACCGGGCCATCCGGCCGGGCGTCGCTGCGCGCGGCGACCAGGTCGCGCACCGCCTGGGCCAGCGGCACGGCGGGATCGCCAAGGAAGTCGCTGCGCCGGAAGGACGCCACCGCCGGCCGCTCGACGCGCCACAGGCGGCTGCCGGCGAAGACCCGCGGGAGTTCGTCGAGGTCCAGGTACATCAGGAACAGGGAGTAGGTGAAGGCATGCGGTATGGGCGCCGTGCGGCGATGCGTGACCCGGCCTTCGTAAATGCAGCTGCGCAACCGGGACTGGTCGGCGGCCGGGCTCATGGTCACTCCAAGCCTACACCGAAAGGACGGCAGGCCGCCAGTGCGCTTACCACGCCGTCCTCATGGAAGCCGTAACCCCAGTAGGCGCCGCAATACGAGGTTGAACGCAGACCACTGATCTCTCCCAGGCGTCGCTGCGCGGCGACGGCCCCCTGGGTGAACAGCGGATGCGCGTAACGGATGCGGCGCAGCACGAGCGCCGGATCGATCGGCAGGCTGGGATTGAGGGTGACGAGGAATTCGCGGTCCGCGGCCAGGCCCTGCAAGGCGTTCATATGGTAGGTGAGGGCGATGCGGCGGTCGTCGCTCGCCACCGCCGGCAGGTGGTAGTTCCACGCCGCCCAGGCGCGTCGCGCGCGCGGCATGACGCTGGCGTCTGTGTGCAGGACGGCTTCGTTGTCCTGGTAGCTGAAAGCCCCGAGCACCGCGCGCTCCGCCGCGCTGGGATCCGTGAGCAGGGGCAGGGCTTCGTCGCCGTGCACGGCGATGATCACGTGGTCGGCGGTGTGCTCGGCTCCGGACGCGGTGCGCAGGCGCACGCCGCCGCTTTCACGGGTGACGGCGCGCACCGGATCACCGAGGCGGATGCGTTCGCGCATGGGCGTGGTCAGGGCGCGCACGTAGCTCTGCGAACCGCCGCTGACCACCCGCCACTGCGGGCGGTGATCGACGCTGAGCATGCCGTGGTTGGCGAAGAAACGCACAAAGAAGCGCGCCGGGAAGGCGCGCAGCTGTTCGACCGGCGCCGACCAGATCGCCGCGCCCATCGGCACGATGTAGGTATCGATGAAGGCGCGGCCGTAGCGGTGCTCGGCGAGGTAGGCGCCGAGCGTCGGGCCGGGTTCAGCGGCGCCCTCAGCCAGCAGCTCTGGCGCCTCGCGGTTGAAGCGCAGGATATCGCGGATCATGCCATGGAAGGACGGGCGGAAGAAGTTGCGGCGCTGCGCGAACAGGGTGTTCAGGTTGCGCCCGTTGTATTCCAGGCCGGTGCGCTCGCAGCGCACGCTGAAGCTCATCATGGTCGGCTGCGAGGCCACCCCGAGGCGCGCGAGCAGGCGGATGAAATTCGGGTAGGTCCAGTCGTTGAAGACGATGAAGCCGGTGTCGATCGGCCAGGTGCGCCCGGCGGTCTCGATCGGAATGGTGTTGGTATGTCCACCGGCGTAGTCGTTGGCCTCGAAGATCTGCAGCTCGTGCTGCGGATGGAGGAGGTGGGCGGCGACCAGGCCGGAGACGCCGGTGCCGACGATGGCGATTTTCATGGGAGAGGATTGCCTCTGCGGACGGCTGATGGCTGATGGCTGATGGCTGATGGCTGGCAGCTGACGGCTGACGGCTGGAGAATTACATCTCCCTGCGCGCACTACGCTCGACATGGCTGTGTGGATGTGAAAAGATGGCTGGTTGATGGCGTTGGGCGGAGGTCAGTGCGCGAGCTCTGCCAGCCGTCAGCCGTCAGCCGTCAGCCGTCAGCCGTCAGCTGCCAGCTGCCAGCTACAAGCCATCAGCCGTCAGCCAAGCCGGCCCACCCACTCACAATTGCCCGACCAGCTGGATCGACCCCGTCGGTACCGCGACACCGCCGGCCGGTTCATCAGTGACCGCGGCCACGGCGAGCGCGCCGATTCCGGCAGGAATGTTGACCGCGAGCGCGCCTTCGCCCTTGGCGTTGACGTTGAAGGTGCCGGCGGCGATCTTCTGCTGCTTGTCGGTGATGAACCACAGCTCGTACGTGCGGCCGGCAGGGGCGGGCGGCAGGTCGAGGGCGACCAGATTCCAGGTGGCGGCCTGCTGGTCCCAGACGATGCGGCCCCAGGCCTTGCCGGCCTTCGGGCCGGCGGCGAGGGTGATGATGCGCATCTGCGGCGAGCGCAGCGCGGCGAGGGCAGCGTCGGCGGTGGCGAGGCGCTTCTGCGCGTCCGCCACGGCCTGCTGCTGGACAGCGAGACGGGCCTCGGCGCGGTCGGCGCGCGTCATCTGCAACCTGGCCTTGTCCTTGGTGGCGGTGAGCTGCTCGAGCGCCTCCTCGCGTTCGGCGATGGCGGTCGCGGCCGCGCGGCGCGCGTTCTCGTAGTCCTGCTGGCGCGCGGACAGCGACTGTTCGAGGCCGGCGAGCTGCCGGGTGGCGTCCTCGAGGTGCCGGGTGGCGACATCCATGGTGCGCTCGCGCTCGGCCAGCCGGGTGGCGGCGTGGCTTTGCCGTTCGGCCTGCGCGGTGAGTTCGTCGCTGCGCTGCGCCGTGCCTTCGAACAGCAGCACGCCGGGGATGAGCGCGGCGAGCAGCAG